>NZ_JACKZU010000110.1:0-21818 GCF_014222165.1 Nostoc sp. 2RC | reverse complement strand
GGGTTGGGGAGGGGTCTTGTCTATGTGTCGCATTCTTTTTTCAAATTGGTATCACAAGGGAATTGGGAATCAGGAATAGAGGAGAACAATAACTCCCAACTCCTAACTCCTAACTCCCTACCTCCACAAAAACACTTTTTCACCAAGCCCTAATTAGCCGCTGATTGCGCTTCTTGATAAATTATTTCTTGGAATTGAATTAAATCTTTTTGTGGGTCAGCATGGATGACTTTTACTAATATTTGTTCGCCCAAATTCACAGAACGTTTGAAAGACATTGGTAATTGCAAGCCCAAATCTTCTAACAAAATTAGGGCTAAGTTACTGTCTTCCCGCAGCCACATTAACACTGTCACAGGCCAAATTTGTTCTGGATGACGGCGCAAATATTCCAAAGCATAATATCTATTAGTTTGCCGTTCTACCATCGTCACCTCTTGGGTAATGCTGGTGACTGTCATCATCACTTCTTTGAGTTGTTCGGCGGAAAATGGCAAAACTTCACCACGGAGGTGGGCTTTGAGTTGGAAGTGAGTCAATAGGTCGCTGTAGCGGCGGATGGGGGAAGTTGCTTGAGTGTAGGTATCCAAACCCAAACCAGCATGACGCAAAGGCGTAATGCTCATTTCACTTTTGGGCATACAACGGCGCATGGCGCAGGCGCGAACAAATCCTGCTGGTAGCTGGAGTAATTCTTGGTCTGGAGGTAATTCCGGTTGTGGCTGACCGCGAAATGGTAAGGGTATGTTATGTGTTTGACCGTAACGGGCAGCAACTTCACCGGCAAGAATCATCATTTCTGCTACGAGTTGCCGAGAGTGGGAATCGTCTAAAATGTCAATATTGATTTCGTCGCCTTTGACTTTAATTGCGGCCTCAGGCATGGTGATGCTAATTGCTCCTTGGGCATAACGCCAAGTTTTGCGCCGCGTTGCCCAGGTGGCGATCGCTGCAATTTCTGGTTCTGCTTGTACCCCTAATTCCAGCATTTCATCTACATCTTCGTAGGTGAGGCGATAAGTCGGCTTAATTAAGCTGGTATGAATGCTGTAATCTTCTACTGCCCCTGTTTTGCCTAAAACAACTCCAAAACTCAACGCACAGCAAATCCGCCCTTGTACCAGACTCATTGGCCCTGTTGCCAAGATTTCTGGAAACATGGGAATCATTCCCGTAGGTAAATATACTGTACTACCTCGTTTTCTAGCTTCTAAATCTAATTCATCTTCCGGTACTAACCATCTGGTGGGATCGGCGATATGTACCCACACCCGTTCACGACCATCGGCGAGTACTTCCCAACTCAAACCGTCGTCAATTTCTGTGGTAGTTTCATCATCAATGGTGTAGACCTTCAGGTGAGTCAGATCCAAACGGTTAGCATCTGAGTCAGTTGGTGGTAAATCCAAATGTTGTTGCGCCACTTCTAATACCTTTTGAGGAAACTGAACTGGAATTGAAGAACGACGCAGGAACAAGTTTTCATGAGGACTCCACCAACCCAAATCTACCAATAGTTGAAAGGCTCCTTGGGGTGTTGTGGGGCGTCCCAGCAAGGTCATGGTTTCTAATACTGGGGCTGAGGGAGGATAGGCACGACCTAGAGTGTCGTAATTTACTCCCATCCGCACGGTGTCAGCAAGTAGGGCTGCGTATTTTTCTATTCCTTCCAATCGCTGGCGATCGTGGCGCTGCCATTCTACTGCTTCACCTTTAAGCGCCTGCTCTACACGAGCCAAAAATTCCTGCTGTCCTTTAGCTTTGAGCGCCTCTACTTCCATCTGGTGCTTGCGTTCTGCAACCTGGGCAACAGTTCGGGCTTCGTAGGCCTCTCCTTTTTGCTTGAAATACAGTTTATCGTCTGATAACAGGCAATGGGCAGCGTAACAATGGGGGGCATCCGATTGAGAAAATAGCAGATTGGCCATTTCCTCTGGGGTGATTGTTTCCCCACCTTCAACCAGTAATTCCCAGGCTACTTCCAAGCTAGATGGGTCTAAATACGGCTTTACCTGCTCTAGAAACTTGGGAATATCCGAGGGCTTATAAGTCTCTTTGTTAACTGTATAGGTGACTTGTCTAGGCGCGAGGCTGTGGGATTGACTGCGTTCGTCCACCACAAACCAGCGGGTTTTACCGTCCGGACGTTCTACGACGCCTAGACGGCGATCGCCTTGAACCCTAAATTCAACTAGCGTCCCCTTCTCCACAACTCTCGCACTCTAGTAATTTTAGATTTTGGATTTTGGATTTTGGATTTTATAACTGGTGTGTTAAGTCCTAAATCCAACAATTTTTCATGCAGCAATTTATTTTACACTCTCTTTTTCAGATTTGAGATTTTGGACTTACACAGATTAAGCTAAATATTTCTTGAGATACAGCCTTTGTTGATAATCCAAAATCTAAAATCTAAAATCCAAAATTGTTTTAGCCTTCCGCGTTGATAAATGGCAATAATGCCACAATCCGCGATCGCTTAATTGCTAATGTCAACTCTCGCTGTTGCTGGGACGTAAGTCCTGTAATTCGCCGTGGCAGTATCTTGCCCCGCTCGGTGATAAACTTACGCAACAAATCAACATCTTTATAATCTATTGGTTCTCCTGGCTTAATTGGAGAAAGGCGACGACGGAAATAGCTCATTTCTACTTAATTTCCTTGTGAACGGTATGTTTATTACAGTGGGTGCAGAACTTTTTCAGTTCTAGCCTGTTAGTGGTGTTGCGGCGGTTCTTTGTGCTGGTATATCGCGATACACCAGGAGACCGCTTTTCTGGGTTTGTCCGGCACTCGGTACACTCTAATGTCACAATTATGCGGACACCTTTACTCTTAGCCATAATCTTACAAACAGTAAAGCCTGGAGAGAATTAACACAAATGACTATCTTCTCACATTCTGGCGGATATTATCAACTAATTTTTTGATTTTGATATCCAGCGAGTAGCCACGACGGGAAGAGACGATAAAAGTTCCGCACAAGCGATCGTGTAAAGCCTGTCGCATCTGAGCATCAGATAAGGCAGTACCGCAATCAATTGCTAAGGGAAACACTAGCAGTATAGCAGTGGGATTGGCTCTAATATTACTCAAGGCAATAGACACCAACAGCGCACCCAAGCCGATAATTGTCTCTCGTTTCAGTAGCGCCTGTAAATCTGGGATTCTACCGATTACTTCCCCATCCTTGACTTCCAGCACCTTTAAATCAAACGCCCAACGCCCTAAACTTTGTCCTTGATTGTTGTATGCCACCAGTACCCGCAAAATCAGCCAAAATAATACAAAAACTAGAATTTGAGCAAATTGAATGCCGACATTGCCACTTCCTAGCAAAGAACTGGTTAACCAGACAACAACAAAATCTAACCCCAATGCCATACCTCGTCGTCCAATATCAGCCTTGGGATAGTGTTTTTGCCGAACGCGTTCGATGGTCATACAAAACAAGTATTTTTATTTAAGGGTTGGGAAATAACGATCGCTCCTGTTTTTTATATTAAGATCATGGCTTAGCTACTTGCTGCCGTGTAAACCATGACTATCGATGGCGATCGCTTTGCTTGAGTCTGAAAAACTCGATGAGACCCCATGAGTAATTTTTTGTCACCTTTTACAAGACTATAAAAAAGTTTTGCTATTTTAAAAAAATAGGTGTAAATTTACACCTATTAGTTTCTTGAGATTATAGAAGAGCATTGAGCTTTCAGCAGCAAATTTTGTTCAGGCTCTTGAGATTATTTTTTTTGCCCAGTCACAATAAAACCTGGAAAACCTGCTAAAAAACGCCCTGATTCGTGCATTTTTTTTAATTGATTTACCCATTGATTTAAGTCGGATTCTGATATAGCTTTTTGATTAATAGCTTGCTCTAAAATTCCATGACAAACCCACATAAAGAAATCATACGGCGCTATATTAGTGTGGGGAACAAAGGTGATGTTGATTAAACCTAATTCTTCAAATATTTCCGGAAGTTTACAACCTATTAATCCATTGGGGAAACTGTCTGATATGAAGCCAACAATTTTGCGAGTTAAAGCGGGAAAAGCCGAGTTAACAAAAGTGCCGTCTAAGTAAAAATCAAAGATAGCAAGCTTTCCGCCAGGACGCAATACACGAATCATTTCCAACACTGCGTTCTTTGGGTTTTCTAGGAACAATAAAACACGTTCTGCCCGACACGCATCAAAGTTATTATCATTCATCTGGAGAGAGTTGGCATCAGCCACATAATACTTGACTGAGAGATTTAATTTATCTGCTCTTTTCTTCGCCTCTTCAATCATTAACTCACTTTTATCTACTCCCACAACTAAACCATTGTTACCAACAATTTGTTTTATACGTTGTACTTCCTGACCGATTCCGCACCCTACATCTAAAACGCGATCGCCTTCTTTAATGTCTAAATAATCGATGATTTTCTGCTTGCATACACGCACAGAATCTATATCGTCACATTTATCTAGAAAATCAAATAAAAATTTTGGTTCGTTTATTTTTTCTGGAGATTGAAATCCAATGGCTATATTTTGCATAACGTTTGTAGAAGATACTGGATGAATTGATAAAAAGTTGCCTGATAAAGGAATTGTATCTGAACTGCCAAATCCCAAAAATCAAAAAGTTATATCTCAGCCATGAATGGCTTGGGTTGATTAATACTTTAATACCAGACAGCACAACATAGTGTTCATTTTATTAACAGACTCCATGTACTCTTGTTCTGGGAGCGATTCTGCTACTATACCTGCTCCAGCATTTAGGTAAATCCAGTCATCATATTGATAGATGGAGCGGATGGCGATGGCTAAATCTACCAGTCCAGTGCTGTTTATCCAACCAATAGCACCTGCATAAATACCTCGTGGTTCGTCTTCTAAGCGAGCTATCCATTCCAAGGCCTCACTTTTATCAATACCGGACACAGTAATGCCTGGAAATAAAACTGCAAGAGCATCCCATAAAGTTTTCTTTGGTTTTAACTGACCGCTGACTCGCGATGATAAATGCTGTACATAGCGGTATTTCTTCACCTGCATAAAGTCGAATATTTTAACTGTCCCAGGTACAGAAAGTTTGGCAATCTCTTGTTGAGCAAGTTCTACGGAGAGCGCATGTTCCTTAACCTCTTTAGCATTGGTAAATAATTCACTATACAGGCGAGCATCTTCTTGGGAGTTTTCACCACGTCGCCGAGTGCCTGCCAACGGATTGGTAATAACAAATCCTTGATTGTCTATTTGCATCAATATTTCGGGACTAAAGCCTACAGCACGTACATCTCCTATATTCAGACAATATGAACGGGCAGAGTTATTAAGTTTCGTTCCGGCTATATACGTTTTAATAACGTCCAGATCTCCTTTGATTTTGACATAACGAGAAAGTATGGCTTTTTGTAATTTACCTGCTTGAATAGCTTGAATAAGAACATCTACTTTACTTTGATAACATTCCCTATCGTTATCAGTAACATTAATCGATATGGGTGTGGGAACTAACTCTGTTAATTGGCTATTAACTGATAACAATTTTTTGATTTTATCTAGGGATTTTATGCTTTTAATTTTTACTGTTTGTCTAGTAATGTGAAGTTCAGTTTCTGGCACAATAAAACATAAAAGTGGTTGCTGTATTGCTTTGGAGTAGCTTGAATAGAAGCGAACTATATCAAAAGCAATATAACCATAAGCCGTCCAATCTCTAATTAGCAAAGACGCTAATAAGGATTCTACTTGTTTAAATGGATCGCTAATAGGGACTGATAGCTTTTTTTCTGTATCTTCTAATGACACAGCCTCTAAGCTTACTGATACCTTAAATAATATATTACCAGCAATACGCACTTCGTCCTGCTCTTGATAAAAAATATAGTCAGAGATAACACCTGATTCCAGCAAATTTTGCAATACAATAATAGGATGAATTTCATCTGTTACAAACACTTCTTCGTACTCATATGTTGGTGTTTCGTTCATGAGATTTTATGATGATTGATGTATATTTTAAGAAAAAACTGCTGTTGCCACAAATTTCCGATACAAAAACTTGCTTTTCTCACTTTTTTCAGAAATGAAAAATGCTTCTAAATCTTTATTTTTATGGTAAATAAACGCAGATATTTAGAATTTGAAAATTTGATTTTCGGAACGATCGCACTTGCACTTGGTTGCGTTAAATGTAATAGGTTGCTTGCTTTTGATCCAAAAAGAGTATGCGGAAATCGGTAGGTGTTTCTAAGCCCATCGAACGAGCAATTATAGCTGGAAAAGACCAATCATTCCTATAAATTGCTCCACTTTGAGAATCTTGTGTCAAGCTAATATAAAAATCAATTACCCCCCCCTTTCCAAGGGGGGAAATAAGAGAATCTCTTTACATCAAATCGGTATTACTTTTTTGTAGTTGACTCTTGACTGCGAACAGTGTGATATTTTTTGAACTGTCAATCCCTTCAATTCAAATTATAAAGGCCCACCATCGGGATACATTACTGCCAGCCGTTTTTTACGGAGTTCGACTGTTTCTAGATAGACTTCTTCAATTTGTTGAAAGACCTCTTCAGAAATACCGAGTTTCTTTGCTGCTTTGAATACTACAGCCCGTTCTTTTTCACTATATTCTCCATCAGCACAACAAGCTTGTATTGCATCATAAATTAAGAAACGCCGTGATACATCGACTGAAGAATGTCCAGTAACGACTGTCTCGATATCTTCATCAGCCTTGTAAACTTTGAGTTGTTCAATGATTGCAGGGTTGCAATTGTAGGCATAGGCATATCCAATCACCCAATCTCTTTCTTCATCTGCTAGTGTTCCATCACCATTAGCACAAGTAAGCAGCGTTTTGTAATAAGATTCATAAGCTACGTCTACTGGAAGCTGTTTAAACCCAAATTTTTCCTTAAATAACCATAAAGTGCCTAAACTGCTCTGTTTGTCTTGAATATTGCTAGCCATCTTTGTTTTATATATATATTGTCGTAATTTACAATCTAGATTATTGCAGATTACAGCTTGATTTCTGCATATTCACGGTTTTTGAAAGTATAAAGATAACTAATGTCTTCAAGAATAAATAGGAGTTGAGCATCCGTGATATTACGTCTGCTAAATCACCGATAATAAAGAGTTTGTAGTGAGGACTTTAGTCCTCAAACTAGGACTGAAGCCCTCTGTGCGAGACGCTACGGGTAGCTTGCTTCCCCGTAGGGGTACACCACAAGCAAACATTTTTATTTAGTTTTATTAACCGGACATTATAAAAGCTTTCAGGTAGCTACTTTGTTTGGATTTTTGGAAACTGCCGATCGCCCTGATTTGCGTCCAGAGATATCGTAGAGTAAACCCATGAGTGCGGGTACGACGGTGGGAGTCAAAATGGTGGAAAAAGCTAGACCGCCAGTCAAGACGATGCCTAAGCCTTGATATAATTCTGAACCTTGACCTGGTAGCACTGCTAAGGGTAACATTCCCAGGACGCTGGTGCCGGCAGACATGAAAATCGCACGCAGGCGGTCGTTTGTGGCATTGTACAGTGATGCATCATAATCTTCGCCTGCTTCTTGGAGCTGCAAGGCGCGATCGACGAGCAAAATGGCGTTGTTGACAACCACACCAGTGAGGATCACAAATCCCAAGGCGGTAATCATATCCAATGCCACATTCATTCCTGGTATTTGGTTGGCAATTACTAAACTCAATAGTGCGCCACTCATGCCCATTGGTACTGTGGCCATAATGACCACTGGATAAAGGAATGAGCGATACAAGGCCACCAATAACAAGTAAGTAATTAAAATGGAAAACACAAATGCAGCCGCTAATTGACCAACGGTTGTTGCTAACTGGTCTGCGGAACCGGCGAATTCTAGGCGATAGCCTGTTGGCAAATTGGCACGCAAAGGAGCGAGAATTTCTTTTTCGGTACGTTCCACCAGAGTTGCGAGGGGTGCGTCTGGTGCAAGGGAAACTGTGAGAGTAATTGAACGCTCTAAATCAACGTGGTTAATGGCGTCGGCTCCTGTTGTTTCTACGATTTCGGCAACATCTCCTAGTTGCACTTGTCGTCCCCGCGCATACAAAGGTAATTGACGCAGTTGTTCTGGGGTTTCCACGGCAGTATTTTGCAATTCCACTGAGACATCTAGTTCTTCTTTGCCATCAATGAAATCGGAAGCGATGCGACCACCCAATGCGGCTTCCACCATTGAACCAATTTCGGCTTCTGAAAGTCCCACTTCTGCGATGCGTTCGCGGTTGGGAATTACTTGTAATTCTGCTGCACCCAAGACAAAATTCGATCGCACATTTTGTACCCCTTGGAGCGATCGCAATTTAGCGGTAATTTGTTTTTCTAAATCGCCAATTTGATTGAGGTCATCGCCGACAATATCGACTTCAAATTCTTTACCAGGATCGCGGAAAATTGAAATGCGTGTGGGAATAACAAAGCGGTATCCAGCAAAGTTACTGCTTTGGGCGCGTAACCTGTCCACCATATCAGTAAGTCCGGTGGTGGTGGCAAATTCTGGTTTTAAAATCGTGGCAATACCCCGCAATGCCCCAGGACGGTCAACGTACATGATGCGGTCAACTTCTGGTTGCGATCGCAGGAATTTTTGCACCGGTTGAGATTGGCGAATCGCTTCGGGTATGCTGGTTCCTGGTAATGGTTCCGCCCGCAACACAACTAAGTTACGATTTCCTTCAGGCAAATAATCGGCGGGTGGTAAGAGAAAAATACTAGTGACAAGTAAAACAAGGGGAATTGACAGTACTAGCAATCTGCGACCAATGCGTTTGCGTCCTAACGACCAACTAACGGTATTGGCGAGAAAGTTTTCTAGTTTACCTTGGAAAAGGCGAAAAACTGCCGATGTTTTTGCCACCATCCGCTCAAACCAATTACCTCCTCTGTATTCACCGCCCTGCATCATTTGTATGGCTTCTGATTGCTTCAGGAATAATCCTGATAGCATTGGTACTAAAGTTAACGCCGCAAACAGCGAAAATAACGAAGAAGCAGAAAGAGCGATCGCCATATCAGTGTAGAGTTGCCCCGCTTCACCGGTGACCATAATTAGCGGTACAAACACCACTACGTTGGTTAAAGTGGAGCCAAGCATTGCACCCCAAACTTCTTGTGTACCTTCAATGGCTGCTCGTAGGGCGCTTTTCCCTTGCTGCATGTGGGTGAAGATATTTTCAATTACGACGATGGCGTTATCCACAACCATACCCACTGCAAAGGCCAATCCCGCCAAACTGATGATGTTCAATGTGCGTCCAAATGCAGACATGACGATAAACACCATAATCAGGGTAGTGGGAATTGTAATTGCTACCACTGCAACGGTACGCATGGAGCCAAGGAACAGAATCAAGACAATGGTGGCTAATAGCGCCCCGCTAACTAAGTTACCTTGTACAAAACTAACGGATTGATTGATGTACTCGCTTTCATCGTAGTTGTAGACAAAGCGAATGCCTTGATTTTGCCTATCGAACTCAGCTTGGAGGGCGGCAATTTCGGCTCGGATGCCTTTAGCCACCTCTGGCACATTAGCACCGATTTGGCGAATTACACCAATGGCGACCCCTGGTTTGCCATTGAACACCAAGGCGCTATCTTGGGGTTTGCGTCCCATTTGTGCTTTTGCCACATCCCGCAAATAAACTATACCGGATTGGTCGCGGCGCAGCACAAAACCTTCAATGTCCGATAAATCCTGGGAACGGCTGACTGTGCGTACCCGATATTCTCTGCGTCCTAGAATTAACGGCCCGCCCCGGATATCGCGGTTGTTTTCCTGTAAAACTCTGACTACATCACCGATTGTAAGATTGCGATCGCTTAATGCCTTGGGATCTACCTTCACCTCAACTTCTCGTTCTTGTCCACCCACTACCAAAAATTGTCCAGTTCCTTGCACTCGCCGCAAGCGCGGAATCACCACTTCTTCGGCTAAATCTCGATAGCGGTTAGCATCCGGTTGAAATCCTTCTTTGGTATCAAAGGGAATCCACATCATCGGCGAACTGTTACCACCCACCAGTTCTACATTCGATTCTTGAGCTTCTGGGGGCAAACTTTCCACCTGTTGCAAGCGGTTGAGAACATCCACCACCCGTTCTTGTACATTAGCATCCTGAGTAAATTCTAGGGTGATGCTGCTGCGTCCAGCACGAGAAGTACTACTGATTTCCTGGACACCCAACACCTCTTCCATCTGTTCCTCGATGGGACGGGTAATTAAGTCTTCTACCTCCGTTGGCCCGGCTCCAGGATAGGTAGTTGTGATTGTAATTTCCGGGCGATCGCCTCCTGGTTGCAATTCCATAGGTAACTTTAACAGCGAAAATACCCCAAACATTGCCACCAAGCAAAATAAAACGAAAGTACCATGTCGCCAGCGTACTGCGGTTTCGATAAAGTTCATAGTAATTCGTAATTAGTAATTCGTAATTTACGCATTGTGTGGATTAGACGCTAAAACCCTTGATTTATCGTTGTAGAGACGTTGCACTGCAACGTCTCTATAGGGCGCACAATCCTTGAGATTTCGTTGATTTGGATAATTCACATCAGAAGTAATTCAGAAATTCATATTTGAAGAAGAAAGGGTTAAAGGAGAAAGAAAAAAGAAAAGTTTATCCCTCTGATTCTTTCTCTTTAACCGACTTCTGCAAGAAGTCCATGAGGGTGCATCTACAATCGGCGTTTGGTTCGAGGGATGATTTCGCAATTCCTAAAATCTCTGCCTCTGTCCTAACTGGGATTGACTATCTTCACAGGCGCACCATCTTGCAACCCGTCACCGCCACGGAGGACGATGGGTTGACCGCTACGTAAGGTGGGATGATAAATTGCAACATCTTTACCCATGTCAGCAACCATATCCACCGGAATTTGTTTGGCTTTGCCGTCAGCAACGGCGAAAACTAACCACTGATTTTGGCGTCTGGTTAATGCATTTCTCGACACCACAAAACTAGGACGATTCGAGGGGAGGTTGAGATTGCCTGCGATGGCCATTCCTGGTATTAATCCTGTGGTTGGTTTGTTAATTTGGACGCGCACGCGCTGACGACGGGAGGCGGGATCGGCGGCAGGAACTACGGCGGTAATGGTGGCGCGTTGTTTCCATTGGGGCAAGGCACGGGCACTGAGATCGATTGTCATGCCTGGGGTAACTGTACCACTGAGTTCTTCTGGTAACTCTAGGAAAATGTCTAGGCGATCGCCAGTTACTAAGGTGACAATTTCACTGGAATTTTGTACTAAATCGCCATTGCTGACATGGCGAGTTTGTACGATTCCTGATTGCGATGCCAAAATTCGAGTGCGCTGCTGTGCCAATTCGGCTTGGGCGAGGGCGGCTCTGGCTGCTTCTACGTTTGCTCTTTGGGCGGCGATTTCTTCTTGAATCGGCCCGGCTTTGGCTTCAGCGAGTTGAGCCTCGGCTTCTAAGCGTTCTCCTTGGATATTATTCAATTGTGCTTCGGCTTCAATCAATAATCTTTGGGACAAAGCACCCTCTTTTACAAGGTTGCTGGTGCGTTTGAGATTATCTTGTGCTTCCAGTTCTCGCGCCCTAGCAGATGTGACTGCTGCTTGACGTTGAGCAATGATTTCTTTGCGAGTACCGACTTCCAAACGTGCTAAATTGCTGCGTTGTTGTGCTAATTGCGCCCGTGCTTGGCTAATTGCCAATTGTTGATCGGTATCGTCCAAAAACGCGATCGCCATACCTGCTCGCACGCGATCGCCTGGTTGGACGAGAATTCTCTCCACAATTCCACTTGTTTGAGCGCGGAGTACTGATTGCTGACTGGCTTCCACTTGCCCTAAAAGCTGAACGCTTCTTGTAGCTCGTCCGTTTGCCAAAGCGATGGTTTCAATTGCCTTCGGCGCTGGTGCTTGCTGCTGTTGTGCAACAGAAGAACCCGGTGTCTCACCAGGAGCCAGCATCCGCCACAAAATAATACCACCAGTCGCCAGAAATAGAATGAGCAATCTCCAGAACCAAGGTTTACCCGAACGATTAGGCGCTAACTCAGAAGGTGTAGAACTATCTGATTCGGTTTCAATCGCTGAAACTTCAGCTTCAGAAGTATCCATATTCACAATGAGCTATTAAGGGTTAAAGATGGTGTAAAAGCGAATGGGGATTGGGAATTGCGAAAACTTTTCCCTAGTCCTGTTCCAAGTCACCTATTTAAAGTTCAATTATTTTAGATAATTGTAAAATTACATTACCTTTTTGGAAGTTTATGGGATAAATATGACAAGCAAATGTCAAGGTCAGTTGGGCATTGGGCATTGAACAGTCAACAGTCAACAGTCAACAGTCAACAATCAACCCCTTCACCTCCATTCCCCTTGTAATGTGAAAGCTGCCCAATAGTAAGGTGCAGCATATCTTTTAGTGCGCCAAATTTCTAGTTGGGCTGTTCGTAATGCTGCCGCAGGCTTTAATCCTTGTTGGAGCATTTTTTGATAAAATGCTTTCATCAGTTCTGATGTTGCCTGGTCATCTACGCTCCACAGACTCACCACAACTCGCGGACTACCTGCATACATAAACCCTCTTGTCAATCCTACTAATCCTTCTCCCCTCACTTCCTCTCCGAGTCCGGTTTTACAGGCACTAAGTACCACTAGTTCTGCTTTCAGGTTGAGGTTGAAGACATCGTGCAAGCGCAAAAAGCCATTTTGTGGCATTCCTTTGTCGTCAAATAATGACAGCACTATTCCTGATAGTTCTGGATGTTTGCTGTTGAGAATGCCATGAGTGGCAAAATGAATGATGTTATATTGACTCAAGTCCTTGCTAATTGCAGTGTTACGGCTTGCGGTAAAGTCAAAAGCTGACTTGGCTTTGTTAGCTGGAACAAGGGCGAGAATTTGCTCGGCTTCGTGGCGTGTAAATTTTAAACGCTCAAAATTAACTTCTGAGTCTTTAGCAGCTCTATTTAAAGCTAGGGTATTTAAATTAGGCTCTGTGATAACGGGAGGAGATGTTTGTATTTTACTTTGGAGGCGTTCGTCATCAAGACTAAAAATCGGATCTGCTAACACAATTAATGTCTTAGCAACTGGTTTGCGTTGTTTGTGTTCATTTCTGAGAATTGCTACTGTAGAAGCTGAGGGTAAAGTAATAATTTCGTGGTTAATTAGTAATGGTTCATACTTACTAGTTTTTTGGGAATTAGGTTTAGTCAGGGCGGCAAATGGTACATATTGCAATGCGCCATCGCTGACAACTACTAAGCGTTTATTTTCAAGTTGTGGCGCTACTGGTGCAAGTATAATTTGAGATAAAGTGTCTAAAGATGGACTATGTTTGAGATATGGAGTAGTGATTTCTTGACGGAATTTTTGAACGATCGCTTCAATCTCTGCACGCTTTGGTAGTTCGTAACTGGTGATACTTTTATTAGTAACCGCCCACAAATAACTGCGTTGTTCTCCTAAGGAATATTCTAAAAGTAACGTGTTTTCATCAAGTACTTGCTGTTGAATTTGAGCAAGTGAAAGAGGTTGCGGTTGAGTTAAAGCTGCATAGCGTGGACTAGTAGCGCGGATTTTTATTTGTACTTGCTGATATTGTTCTAGAACTGCTTCATTTTCTTTTTCTAAAGTTTGCACCTGGGCTTTAGTGTAATTTCCACCCAATAGCTGTATCCGGCGTTTTTCTAAAACATCAATTTGTTTTTGTAAGTCCCGTTCTTGAAAAAGTAATTTTGGTTCCACGCCTTGGCGAATATCAGCTTTAGCTTCTGTCAGCAGTTCCAAAAGACTGCGGGCGCGGGCACGTTCGCTAGTTTGCAGTGCTAGGGCATCATATCCTTTGGATGGTTCCTGTTTGTGCAGTTGCATCAACAAATCAATATAAAATTGATAATAATTTTGCACGGTAGCAAAATAGGAAGCGCGGAGTTCCTGCGAATTAATTTTGGTACGTAGGTCTTCTACAATGTTGATGACTATTTTTATTTTATTCAGGGCGCTGTTGAGATTTCCCTGTTTGCGTTCAGCAGAAGCCATATTATAAATAGCCAGAGCTTCCCCTCCTCTATTGCCTACTTTTTGGTAGAGAGATATAGCTTGTTGATAATAATTTAATGCCTTGGGCTGTTCTCCTAGATCTGAATAAATCAGACCAATATTATTAAGATTAGCTGCTAAGCCTAATTTATTTTCTACAAATTCAAATAAAGGTAGAGATTGATTAAAATAATCTAGGGCTTTTTGTTTTTCTCCTATTTTAGAGTAGATATTTCCGATGTTGTTTAATGTGCGAGCTTCTCCTGATTTATTACCTAAATTTTTGGTGATAACTAAGGATTTTTGCAAAAATTCTAACGCTTTTTGTTCTTGTTGTAAATCTGAGTAAACTGTAGCGATATTATTAAGCGCCGTAGATGCTGCTAACTTATCTCCCATTTCTTGATTTAAAGCCAAAGATTGATTAAAATAATCTATTGCCTTTTGCTGTTGTCCTAAATTTAAGTAAATCAAACCAATATTATTAATAGTACGGGCTTCGCCTATTTTGTCTCCCACTTCACGCCGGATAATTAGGGATTGTTGAAAATAATCTAATGCTTTTTGTTCTTCTCCTGAGTTGATATAGACATTACCAATATTATTGATAATACGGGCTTCTCCGGTTTTATCTTTAATCTCTCGCTTGATTAACAAAGCTTGATGAAAAAAATCGAGCGCTTTTTGTAATTCTCCGATATCTGAGTAGACGCTGCCAATATTGTTGAGGGTAATGGTTTCCCCCATTTTATCTCCTATTTGTCGTCTCAATAATAGGGCTTGATTTAAATAAAAAAGTGCTTTTTGTTGTTGTCCTAAATCTGAATAAATTTTGCCGAGATGAGCGACAGTAAAAGCTTCTGATGAGCGATCGCCAATTTTTTGATAAAGTGGAAGGGCTTGTTCAAATTTAGCGATCGCTTTTAACAAAGATTCTCCAGTTCCTTGTTCGTATAGCTGCTTTCCCTCTTGATATAATGCATTAGCAGCAGCGCTAATTGCATCATTAGAGGATGTTTGCTGTGCAATATTTAGTGGATATTCTTGAGCAATTGCAATATTTGATTCTGTAAATAATAAAAAACTGCTAAACAGCACAACACTACCACTTGCTACAAATGGCAAAAATTTCCATTGTCTGGAGTCAGATATTTGAAATTGAGTCATATACATCTGTGTTTTTCTCGGTTCCAAGATTTAGAATTCCCAAAAGCAAGTAAAAAATGTAATATGCCTACACACGGTCAAGGAATGGCAATTTTTCAAAGCAGAAGCTACGCAAACATAGGTAGATTCTATATGTAGTCAACTATCTGTGATTTGTGGCGATCGCAGCAATTAGTGAGTTAAACTGCGTTTGATTAGGGAATCTAGCATCACATTATACTCAGGTAGTACTTGAAATTTATGCCAGTAGCCATTCATGCCGCAGAAAAAGCATTATACAGGGTTTTTAGTAACGACTTTGCATTTTCCATACCAGCCTATCAGCGTCCTTATGCTTGGACAAAAGACCAAGCAAGTGAGTTGTTAAATGATTTGCTGTCTTTTTTAGGGAATAATTCAGAAATTACAGCCGATACTAACCCTTATTTTTTGGGAAGTATAGTTTTGATTAAGAGTGAAGACGCTGCTAAAGCTGATGTAGTTGATGGTCAGCAACGTCTAACAACTCTGACAATTCTTCTAGCTGTTCTACGAAGTTTACTCAGTGAAAAGAATGCATCAAGAATTACAAAATATCTTTATCAAGAAGGTGATGAATTTGAAGGAACATCTGATTGTTATCGCCTCAAATTACGCGAACGAGATGAAGATTTCTTTCGTAACTATATCCAAAGCGAAAATGGATTAGATCATCTTCTCAAACTCGATGCTTCTCAGTTAACTGATAGCCAAAGAAACATTCAAGCAAACGCCAGCTATTTTCGTGAGGAATTATGTAAACGTTCTGAGCATGAGCAAAGTCGTTTTATTCATTATCTAATGACACACTGTTTTTTAGTAGTTGTTTCTACGCCGGATCTTGATTCAGCTTATCGGATATTTTCTACTTTAAATGCGCGTGGTCTAGACCTCTCGCTCAGTGATTTTCTCAAATCAGAGATTATTGGAGCAATCGATTCATCTCAACAAGATAAATATACAAGAATTTGGGAAACTCAAGAAGAAGATTTGGGCCGAGAAAAGTTTCAAGAACTATTTGCTCATATCCGCATGATAGATCGTAAGGCTAAACCGCGTAAGACAACTCTCAAGGAATTTATTGAAGATATATTACCTCAAATACAGCCGTATAAATTTATTGATGAGGTATTAAAACCTTATTCTCATGCGTTAGAAATTATCAATACAGCAAATTACCGGGGTGATAAGGATGCGGAAACAATTAATTCTTTGCTGAAATGGTTAAATCAAATAGACAACTTTGATTGGATACCACCTGCAATTTTGTATTTTTCTAAAAATAGCCATACTCCTGAGAAATTAAAACAGTTTTTTACCGATCTTGAGCGATTAGCAGCAGGTCTAATGATTTTGCGTGCTGACATCAATGACCGTATAGGAAGATATGCCAAACTTCTCGATGCTATTGAAAAAAATCTTGATTTATATGCATTAGAATCACCTTTACAGCTAACTACTAATGAAATAAATCGAATTATTAAAACCCTTGATGAAGATTTATATCTAATCAAGCGAATTAGGCAATATGTTCTGCTACGCCTTGATTCAGCACTTTCTGGAGGTGGAGTAAATTACGATTATTCAGTTATTACAGTTGAACACGTACTTCCTCAGAACCCAAGTGAAGGTAGTAAATGGCTCCAATGGTTTCCGGATGAAGAAGAACGCATCCAATATGTGCATCGCATAGGTAATTTAGTGCTGCTTTCTAGAAACAAGAATTCCGAGGCGCAAAATTACGATTTTGATAAAAAGAAAGAGAAGTATTTTCTCAGTAAAAAAGGAGTTTGTCCTTTTGTGTTGACAACCCAAGTTTTACAGCAATCTGTATGGACTCCAGAAGTGATTCAGCAGCGTCAAGAAGATTGTTTGCAAAGTCTAAGAAAAATCTGGCGGCTGTAATACCAATTCACCGAAATTTTGATGCAGATGCAAGAATTGGAGCGATATCTACAACATCGCTCCATAAATTCCTAGCAAAGAATATTCTGAATATTGCTAAAACAATTTGATAGCTATCCCTTGCTCAGACTAGATAAACTTTCCTCCACTTCTGCACGGTCTGACGCATCGGGATTGAGACGAAGATAAGTTTGGAGGTCGGTAGATGCAGCCTCAGATTGTCCTAAACTAATTAATACGATGGCGCGATTTTGATAGAAGTCTGGGTTGTTTGGTGATAAAACAATGGCAGCTTCTAAATCACTTAAAGCCTCTGTTAGTTGTCCGAGTTCATAGTGGAGTGTGGCTCGATTTGCTAATAATAAAGGTTGTTGTGAATTTACAGCAATTGCCGCATTATAATCTAATAAAGCTGCTTCTAGATGTCCCCCTGCTTCCAAAGCTTGAGCGCGACCAATCAATGCTGGAGTTTGAGTTGGTTCTAAATCCAAAGCAACTGAATAAGCTTTCGTTGCTTCTTCCAGCAGATTTTTTAAATGATAGCAATGTCCGATATTCATCCACACTTCATAGTATGGTGGACTTAGCTCAATAGCTTGGTGATAATCATTCAATGCATTTTCTAAATGACCCATGCGTTGATAAACATTACCGCGATCGTTGTAGTATTCAGAGTAGTTTGGATCGGCGGCGATGGCAGATGTAAAATAAATCACGGCTTCTTCCAATTCACCCATTGCTGCGTATACTTGAGCAATGTTGTAGTCTAAAACTGAGCGATGTAATCGATGTTGACCTTCACTCAAGTGATTTTTGAATTCTTCAATTGCTGACTTACAAAGTACGATGGCTTCTTGGGGAAAACCTTGACGGTGTTTAACAAGTGCTAAACCGTTCATATCGAAAGCTGTCATAAAATGTCTATCATCAGCCGGAATATCTGCTGTTGAATCTGCTAAGATGCTCAGACTGCGATTGAGATAATCTTCAGCTAAAGTATGGTCGTGTTCCGGGAGAAAACGAGTATGGAACATTGCCATTATGTAATAAGCTCGAACCAACTGCGCTGGTGCATCAAGTTTGAGGAGAGCTTCTTCTTGAACGATTTGATATGCCTTGGTAATATTTCCTGTGGTTGCGTAACAATTAAAAAGATTCCCGACCATATTCCATCGCATGTTATTGTCTTTTCCACAAAGACAGTCAAGTTGAGCAGCAACAGGTTGGCAATATATTAATGCATCTTCATAAAAACCTTGGTGATTATAAACTCCCAACAGTCTTGCTTGCCAAATTAATGCTTTTTCTGGTTGGTCGCTTTGTAACCAATAGGAAACCAGCCTCGGCCCGTGAATTTCTAATTCAATAGAATCTCTACCAATTTGTTCCTCCAACTTTTGCGCCAGTTGCGACATTTGTTCTGGGGAAACTATTACTTCTGGTTTTGCTGGTAATTGCAAGCTAATTTTTTCTGCTAAAAACTGATGATTTAAATGAGCGATCGCAGTTTCGCCAATATTAGGAGCAGTTGCCAAAAGCAAACTTAATTTTAGTTTTTTTCCCCGACGACGAACGAGTTCCGCAAAAAAGCGACGCACTAAAAATCCGGCTTTTTCGTAATCGTTACACGCTATTAACCAAGGTGAAGCATCTGTGTAATCATACCAGGAATCTAGTAAATTAATTACCCCATGTATGATTCTATAAGCTCTATCTAAAGGATAATTCCTAACCCTTTCTTCATCAACAGAACTGTCTGTTAAATTTGGGTTACTTACTGAAATTTGACGCCTTAATGCAGGCAAAATCATTGCTAATTCATAGCTATGTTTTGCAATTAGATGTGGTGCTTTTTCTTGAATATCTGGTAAAATCTGATTCAGCCATTCATTTAATCCAGACCATAATCCATCTCCTTGGGTATTAAAAGATAGCAACCAAGTTTTTGCTTTTTTTTCTGCACCTAATTGTAACCATTGCTGCAAAATTTCTAATCTTTCATTACCAGATTCTGCTTCTAATAAAATAACTTTACCGATTTCTGGTTGTTGTAAAATAGTTTGTTCGATAGTATTGTGGCGCTTCATAATTTAACTCCTTTTCGGATGACGTAAACTGTTAATCCAAAGAAAAATACCAAGACCTTGAATTCCAAAAACTAGCAATCCCATTACTAAGGCATCGGTGAAAGCATAAGGATTAGATTCATACCCTGCGCTCAACGTGCCTAAAAGCAAGGAAGCATAATTCCACAATGTTGGAATCCCAATGAATAAGAGCGACCAAAATGCAGCAATGTGACCTAAAACGTAGATAACAGAGTAACAGCGAATCACTCGCATTTCGCCTCTAGGAATAGAGGATTGGTCAGCAATTCGAGAAAATTTGAATAATTTAAATATTTGGTTTTGTAAAAAAATCTTTGTATCCTTCATCAGACTTCTACATCTAAAAAAATTCGCAATGACGTAGTAAAAATCAGTCCGAACAAAGAAATAGCATTGCCAAATTAAACCGAGTAGATAACTTAAAACAATGGCTTGTATTAGCTGTAAAGCAATAGGATTAATCGCTACCCATTTTTCTTGTTGAGCAAACAAAATCAGCAGCAATACAGAAGTTAAAACAACATCTAGCAATGGCCCCGCCAGAAAAGGTAAATACCGCTGATTTCGAGGAACACCCCATATCCCCGTCATATCCGTTTCTGCTACGAGTATCCAAAGGCGATTGCTAAGTCTTAATTGACAAGAAACACCCACAGCTTTAGCAGCCACTAAATGAGCCATTTCATGTAGAAAGACTGCAACGACATTAATTCCAGTTAAAATTAATGTCATCATTGTGACATTTTTAGTAAATACAAAGGCTTGATAACCAGGCATAATTCCTGGTTGAAAAACAAGAGCAGCTAAAGCCAGTACTATGACTAATATAGAACCAATTAAGACTTTTTGACTGAATATCTTTTTAGCAAAAGATTCAGAAATCCAAGTGAAGTGATTTGTTTGCTTTGGTTGCTTGGTATGTGTTGGTAAAACTATTTGTTTGGAAGAAAGAATATTCACAAAATCGTTTTCTTCCAAAACCTCTAACAAACCTTCAATATCTGGCAATTCATGATATTTTTGTTGATAAAGTCGTTGTGCTTGTCCAATGGTATTGCCAGCAGCCAAATAATCTAGTAACTCTATTGCATCAGAAGGTAATGCTAGAAAAATATTAGTATCTACTCTACCAATAATGAATTCATTTCCTTCAGATTGGCGAGTGAACGGATAAATAGAAACCAGAGCATCGGCAGGATATCTTGTCACTTCAAGTTTCCTTCCTAATCTAATGTTGTAATCAGTCAAAATTGCTAAATTTAGGAGCTTTCTCTGTATCTGGAGCGCATCTGTATAAGAGAAAAATATCTATTAATCAGTGGTGGTTTACAATCCACCACTAATTTCAGAGAAAGTTTGTAGTTAATTCAATGAACTACTTAAATAAATGAAATAGCTCATTGATTGTTTTAGCCTACCAGCAACTACTACAAATCCAACAGACATAAGCGGCTGCTCTGGTTGTTCTGAGGGTTTCAACTTCACGAATTACAAACTTCTTCATTGTTTTAGGTTGAATAGCTTCTACAGTTTTCATTGTTGTTTCTTCCTTTAATGTTTGTTTGGGGAGATATTTTCTACCCTTAGGTTTATGAATACAAAAAACAATCAGATAAAACTAGGGGAGGTAATTGAATTAATTTCCCGAATTACCAACAACTACTACAAATCCAACAGACATAAGCGGCTGCTCTAGTTGTTCTGAGGGTTTCAACTTCACGAATTACAAACTTTTTCATTGTCTTAGGTTGAATAGCTTCTACAGTTTTCATTGTTTTATTCCTTGAATGTTTTGTTTGAGAGATATTCTTTACCCTGATGTTGATGAATATAGAGAACAATCGGGTAAAACTAGGGGAGATAATTGAATTAATTTCCTGAATTACCAACAACTACTACAAATCCAACAGACATAAGCGGCTGCTCTAGTTGTTCTGAGGGTTTCAACTTCACGAATTACAAACTTTTTCATTGTCTTAGGTTGAATAGCTTCTACAGTTTTCATTGTTTTCCTTGTTTTGATGTTTTTTGAGGCAACTTTCTCTGCCCTTGTGTTTATGAATATAAAGAGCGATCGGGTAGAACTAGGGGAGACAATAAAATTAATTTGAAAAATTTTCAGCAGTGCTTTAATGCATTTAATATCATGTCTGCATAATTAGTTATGATTCCCACAGTCATTGCATCCCACACCCCACGATTTTTCGCTATCTCAACAGATGTAGAGACGTTGCATTGCAACGTCTCTACCTACCATTTGGTGGGTAAACGATGGGTCTGACCCCCCATTTGCCAGCTACATCTTGCTAACAAGAGGGGATGGTCGGTAAGACAGAGGCTACCGCAAAGAACGCAAAGAAGACACAGCGCGGTATTTTTGGTTTCCACATTGCAAGAGGTCTGATGTATTTGAAACCTTTCCCCTTTTCCCTTTCCCCTTTTCCCTTTCCCCTTTCCCCTTTCCCCTTTCACCTTTCCCCTTTCTCCTTTCCCCTTTCCCCGCACCGTATTAATCCCCCTACGATTTTTGCTTAGGAATTTACCCTTCAATTCCTT
>NZ_JACKZU010000855.1:0-243 GCF_014222165.1 Nostoc sp. 2RC | reverse complement strand
AACGTAACAAGAACAACGGAAACACCAAATAATACTTATCGTAATGGTTATGTCAATGGACGTAATATTGAACGTAACTATCAAGTCGAACGTGATAATGAAAATGCAGCTAATGGGCTGATTCTTGGTATCTTATTAACCTCCTTAGTGGGTCTGATTGCTGGCGCATTTTGGTACTTTAATCAAAACGATGCAGCCGTTGAAACTAACACACCAGTAGAAAGTCCTGTACCTGTTAACACT
>NZ_JACKZU010000010.1:0-53357 GCF_014222165.1 Nostoc sp. 2RC | reverse complement strand
CTCCCCACCTCCCTCATTTTCTCAACAATGATTTTTGCGACATAACTTAATATAAACGTTTACTAACGGTATATTTGCTATATATTTACTATATACTTACGTATTTTCCATGAAGTTCTCCTTTTAGGAGTAACATAGTGAAACAGCACTGCTGATTTGTAATACCTTACTTGGTCAAGTATTGTTTCACACGTTTTGGGAATATGAGTAAACTAATTTCAGCCATCAGAGTCAAAAACTTCAGCTTCTATTACGAGACTCAAAAGATAGTTGAAGGTGTGTCAATGGATATTTACCAAAACCAAATCACGGCAATTATTGGTTCTAGTGGTTGTGGCAAGTCTACTTTTCTTAAATCGTTAAATCGGATGAATGAATTAGAAGCAGAGGTGACTGTTGAAGGAAGAGTAGAATTTTATGGACAAAATATTTATGAGCGTCGTGTCAATTTAAGTAGATTACGTCGCCAAATTAGTATGGTTTTTCCCAAGCCAAATCTTTTTCCTATGAGCGTTTATGATAATGTTGCCTATGGTGTGAAATTAGTTGGATGGCATCCGAAAGTAGAATTAGATGCAATTGTCGAATCTGCCATTAAAGCTGCCGAACTTTGGGATGAACTGAAAAATAAATTGCATAAATCTGCTTTAGAACTTTCTGGAGGACAACAACAAAGATTATGTATTGCCCGCGCTTTGGCAGTTAAACCAAAAGTTTTATTAATGGATGAACCTTGTTCGGGTCTCGATCCTATTAGTAGTATGCAAATTGAAAATTTGATTCAGAGCTTGCGCTCTGAGTTGACAATTGTAATTGTTACCCACAACATGCAACAAGTGACTCGCCTGTCTGATTTTACGGCTTTCTTTCACAGCAATGAAAATCGGATCACTCAAATGATTGAATTTGGTACTACAAATAAAATTTTTACAAATCCCCTTGATTCTCGTACCCGCGATTACGTTTTTGCCCGCATCAATTAAAATTTGGCTAAAAATCAAAACAAATGACTGTAATTTAATTCCCACGAGTTTTGAGTTTCTCTTGTGTTGGGCAATACTAATTTAAGCGAAGATAATTTTTTATAATATAAACTTAAGAAGAGTATCTGCTTTAGACCACCTCAATAAAAAATGAAATGTCCCCGGTGCGAATCTACTTCATATCGTAAAAATGGTCGTCGGAATGGCAAGCAGAATTACCTGTGTAAAAACTGTGGTAAACAATTCCTTGAACCAATACTTTCTCCTTTGGTAGAAAGTGATTTGATTGCTAATAGTAATGGAAATACTAAATCAACTGTGGCTGAAGCTACAGAAATTGCTTTAGCAAAAAAACTACCAGTAGAAGAAAAATTGACAGAAATAAGCCTTAGTTCTTTGAGTTCGCTTTTTGCTGAAGAACTCAGGAAAATTTTATTATCCCCAGATTTGCTAGAATCCGATACTTTTAACCAATTTATTCAAAAACTTCACCCAAAACAGGAAAGCAAACAGAAGCATCAATTAGAAACAAAAATTTCTCTTTTACTTTTAGACGCGGAAAATTTAAAATTAGATATTAATTCCGAATTATTTTTAGCTAGTATATGTGAGTATGCACTGGAAGTTAAATTAGCATTTGCTAATTGGAGAAATCCCAGTATTGGTAAGCACGATATTGAACTGTATAAGCGTGGCTATCAACTGATTCATGTGCCTGGAGGGAAGGATAGTGCTGATGCTAAAATGATTGGATTTGGTGCTTCTATATTACGCTCATATCCCACAGTTAAAGAAATTTTTGTCTGTTCTGGCGATGGAATTTTAGTTCACCTCTGTAACGAACTGCAAAATCAAGGCTTGATTGTTTATTGGGTGCGTAGACAAGGACAAACTTTGCATATAGAAAACAGAAATACTGGTAACTTAACTCATTATTCCATAACAATAGCTAGAGAAATTCCATCTTTGCAACAAGTAGTTGCAGAAATTCAGGATTTAATTAAAAATGAACAAAATTCAATCAATACTAAATTACAAAATTTAGCCACCATTGCGAATTTATTTGAAGAAAGGCGTAATCTCAATACTAATATTCATCAAAATACCCCAGAAATTGCAGAAGCAATTTATCCTCAAGATGAGTTATCTACACAATCGATTAACCTTAAACTAGAGGAAGAAGAAAAGTTTATTCAAATTTGCGATCGCCAGACATTAGATAAATTTTTATTAAAAATAATTCGAGATTTTCAAATCAATTCTCCTCAAACTAAATTATCTGTATCTAAACTAGGTACAGAGATACAAAAAATAACAGGAGTATCTCCTACTTCAATTCTCAAAAAGCTAAAATTAGGTTCTAGTTTTACCAAATATTTAGAATCATCTTCTACATTTGTATTAAAACCAAATGGCAAAGACTATGAGGTAATGCTGCAATAGAAATTTGCTTTGATGAGAAAAATTTACTTGTGTAGATAGGAGACTTCTTGCATAAGTCGGGAAAAGGGGCGCATGTTTGGTATTTTCCCTTTCCCCTTTAACCTTTTCCCTTTGACCACAAGAGTACCTCTTGAGTTCATAATTCAGTATTATGTAAAAAGATGTGAAGAAATGTAAATATTAAAATGCAAGATAAAGTCGTTGTTATTGTCGGTGCTACCGGCGGTATTGGTTCAGCCTTAACACGTAAACTTGCTTCTAGCAAAGTGAAGTTTGTATTGGCTGCGAGGGATGCGGTGCGTTTAACCACACTGGCTGCTGATTTACCAGGGCAAGTTTTGACTGTTCCCACCGATATTACCGATCCTCAACAAGTAAAGACTTTGATTGAAAAAACTGTTGCTGAGTTTGGTCAAATTGATATCTTGGTGAATGCTGCTGGTGCTGGTATACTCAAGCCTTACAATAGCCTGGAACCTGCTGATTTAGACAAAATGTTAGATGTCAACTTAAAAGGCAGTTTCTACACCACTCAGGCTGCTGCCCAAGAGATGCAAAAACACAAGTCTGGTCACATCTGTAATGTGGTAGGAATTCTCGGCAAGCATTCAATGGGGATGGCGGCGGCTTATTCAGCTTCAAAATTTGGTGTTGTCGGTTTTAGCAAATGCATGGCAGAGGAACTCAAGCGCTTTGGTATCAAGTTCACGCTATTCTACTTTGGTGGGGTAGATTCTCCTTTTTGGGATAACGTCAGCTTAAAAGTAGACCGGAAAAAAATGCTTAGTGCTGAAACTGCCGCCAATGCGATTTTCTTTGCCCTTTCTGCCGAACCGCAAGCTGTACCAATGGAGATAAACATTCAACCCGATAGTCATTTGTTTTTTTAGGTCTGGAGACATTGTAGTTCGCTTACATAATTCTTGCCTGGGAAAGACCTGAAAATTTAGCAAAAAAGGCAAAATTTAAAGATATATAAGCTGATATGCTGGATTTTCAGTAACTATGAAACTCGATAGCGTTCATTTCTATGTAGAAAACGCCAAAAAGTGGCGGGATTGGTTTGTAAACCATCTTGGTTTTCAAGCAGCAGCCCATCACAGTAGTTCATTTCATACTTGTACGGAAGTCGTTAAAAGTGGTAACGTCTGCTTTTTGCTGTCTTCACCACTGTTACCCACAAGTCCGGTGGCTGAATTTCTCCGTCAATATCCCCCCGGCGTAGCCGATGTTGCCTTTGCTGTGGAAGACGTAGAAGCAGCGATCGCACATGCTAAAATCCACGGAGCCACAGTTTTACAACCCATACTAGAAGAAAATGTAGGCGAAATATCTGTTAAGTCCAGCAAAATTGCCGCTTGGGGTGGACTGACTCATACATTGATAGAAAGAGGAGTAGATTCTTTCACCGCGTCTTGTTCTCCCCGTGTCCCTGCGTCTTCTTTAATTACTGCCATAGATCACATCGTACTGAATGTGGCAATTGGCGATTTAGAACGTGCTGTTGCTTGGTATGAAAACATCCTGGATTTTAAACCACAGCAGGTATTTAAAATTAAAACCGATCGCTCTGCTTTACATAGTCAAGTGATGGTTTCGCGTAACGGCAACGTCCAATTACCAATTAATGAACCAGCATCTAAAAATTCGCAAATTCAGGAATTTTTAGATGTAAATCGGGGGCCAGGTATTCAACATATTGCATTGCGGACAACAAATCTTGTAAGCGCGATCGCCAAATTTCGTGCTAGTGGTTTATCCTTGCTTTCAGTTCCCCAAAGCTATTACACACAATTAAAACAGCGTCCGAAATTTCCATTATCAGATATAGAAATTGCAGCGATCGCCCAACAAGAAATTCTCGTTGATTGGCAAGAATATACTCCTTTAGATGGACGAAATAACGCGCCATTATTACTACAAATTTTTACCCAACCAATATTTGAACAGCCGACATTCTTTTTTGAATTCATTGAGCGCCGTTTCCAAGCTCAAGGTTTTGGTGAAGGCAACTTTCGTGCTTTATTTGAAGCCATTGAAAGCGAACAAATCAAACGCGGTAGTCTACAATAAACCACTTGCACTCTTGTGGTCAAAGGGAAAAGGTTAAAGGGGAAAGGGAAAATACCAAACCTTTCCCCCTTTCCCCTTTCCTTTTTCCCGACTTCTGCAAGAAGTCTAATGTTGTTGACGTATCCTTTGCCACACAGTAAAGCCCAAAAGAATAATAATACTACTGGCGGTGGCTAACATGACAGCGAAAGTCATACCTTGTATTCTCATCGCTAGTAAGTTGCAAACTAAAGTAACTCCCCACAGTGTGAATGCTGCATGGCGTTGGGAGAGTCCCCAGGCTAGTAAGCGGTGATGCAGGTGGTCTTTGCCAGGGGTGCTCAGAGGGTTATTTCCTGCTAATAGCCTTCGTACAAATACTTGAGTAGTATCTAGTACGGGCAACAACAAAAATAAAACCGTGGGTACCAGAGCGTACACTGTGTTTTGTTGCAGTTTGCCTAAAATACTAGTTGCTGCCAATACATAGCCGAAAAAGTACGCTCCAGCATCGCCCATAATAATCCGTGACGGATGGAAATTGTGGCGTAAAAAGCCCAGTGCCGCACCCCCTAAGGCTGCCAAAACTAAAGTAGCCGCCGCACGATTGTTAAATTGAGCTGAAACCCCCAACAAACTCATGGCGGTAATAAAGCTGATTCCTCCCGCCAAACCATCCATCCCATCCATTAAATTGATGGCGTTGGTAATCCCCACTACCCATAGTACTGTCAGGCACATGGACAGAAGTGAGTCGATGGGTGTGCCAAACATCACTTTCACACTGATGCCGTTAGCTACGAGTAACAGTGCTGTGACAATTTGTGCCCACAAACGAACGGAGGGCGGTAAACCGAACTGATCGTCAATAAAGCCAACTAGGACTAATATTGAACCCCCCAAGAGAATAGTTAGTACCTGAGCCAATACGTTTTGGACTTCGATGGGTCGTAAAAGACTAGCTAATACCAGCGCGGCAATTACACCAGCGTAGATAGCTAGCCCGCCTGCATTGGGCAAAGGTTCTCGATTCAGCCGCCGTGCGTTTGGTTGGTCTGCCCAACCTACTCGCAAGGCGAATTTGCGTACAGTGGGAATTAAACGCCAGGTTACAAGCCAAGCTAAGAGGAATGTAAATACTACTGCCAACCAGCCGGTGCCGCTAGGTTCGACAATACCAAGGGATTTAAGGGAGTTGTCTAGGTTCATCTCCCAATTCAAGCATTACTGCCAGTATTTAATATGAGGATCACCTGTATATTAATCAATTTTTCAATTCCATTTGTAACTTGACTTGTTGGAGACATTAGCACTCTTGACCTGTGAGTGCTAAATTGTCTAATGGAAGCGCTTGAGAAATAAAACATGGCGAAAATTATTGCATTTGACGAGGAATCGCGGCGAGCTCTAGAAAGGGGTGTTAACGCCCTTGCGGATGCCGTAAAAATCACCTTGGGGCCCAAAGGTCGTAATGTCCTTTTAGAGAAAAAATTTGGCGCACCTCAAATTGTCAACGATGGTATCACTGTTGCCAAGGAAATTGAATTAGAAGATCCTTTGGAAAATACAGGTGCAAGACTCATCCAGGAAGTGGCATCAAAAACTAAAGATGTTGCTGGGGATGGAACTACAACTGCTACCGTTTTGGCACAGGCTTTGATTCGGGAAGGTCTGAAGAACGTTGCGGCCGGTAGTAATCCAGTGAGCTTAAAGCGCGGGATCGACAAGACTATCGAAGCGCTTGTAGAAGAAATTGCCAAGATAGCTAAACCAGTCGAAGGAAGTGCCATCGCTCAAGTTGCCACTGTCTCTGCCGGAAACGACGAAGAAGTTGGCAATATGCTAGCCCAAGCAATGGAAAAAGTCACCAAGGATGGTGTGATTACCGTTGAAGAATCAAAATCCCTGACAACTGAATTAGAAGTGGTTGAAGGGATGCAAATTGACAGAGGTTATATTTCTCCTTACTTTGTCACCAACAACGAACGGCAAATCGTGGAATTTGAAAATGCCCGCATTCTGATTACTGATAAAAAAATCAGCAGCATTCAGGATTTAGTGCCAGTGTTGGAAAAAGTTGCTCGTTCCGGTCAGCCTTTGCTGATTATCGCGGAAGATGTGGAAGGAGACGCCTTGGCAACCTTGGTTGTGAACAAAGCGCGGGGTGTACTGACTGTAGCTGCTATCAAAGCTCCTGGTTTTGGCGATCGCCGCAAAGCTTTGCTAGAAGATATTGCCATTCTCACCGACGGACAATTGATTTCTGAAGAAATCGGCTTGAGTTTGGATACTGCTTCTTTGGAAACCCTGGGAACTGCTCGCAAAATCACCATCGATAAAGAAAACACCACAATTGTCGCTGGTAGTGACAGCAAGCCAGAGGTGCAAAAGCGCATTGGTCAAATTCGCCGCCAGTTGGACGCCAGCGATTCTGACTACGATAAAGAAAAACTCCAAGAACGCATCGCTAAGCTAGCTGGCGGTGTGGCAGTGATTAAAGTAGGTGCGGCCACAGAAACCGAACTCAAAGACCGCAAATTGCGAATTGAAGACGCCCTGAACGCCACAAAAGCAGCTGTGGAAGAAGGCATTGTTCCTGGCGGTGGAACCACCCTAATTCACCTCTCCAAGGCAGTAGAAACAATTAAAAACAGCCTGGATGCAGAAGAAAAAATTGGGGCTGATATTGTCCAGCGTTCCTTAGAAGCTCCCTTGCGCCAAATAGCAGACAACGCTGGTGCTGAAGGTTCTGTGATTGTCTCCAAAGTCCGGGAAACCGAATTTAACATTGGCTATAATGCCGCTACCGGAGAATTTGAAGATTTAATCGCTGCTGGTATTATTGACCCCGCTAAGGTAGTGCGTTCAGCGATACAAAACGCTGGTTCCATTGCTGGCTTAGTCTTAACCACCGAAGCGATCGTTGTTGAAAAGCCTGAGAAGAAACCTGCTGCTGCTCCTGATATGGGCGGTATGGGTGGTATGGGTGGCATGGGTGGTATGGGTGGTATGGGCGGCATGTTCTAAACTCTGCTGACCCGAATCCAGAATTTAGAATCCAGAATCCAGAATTCAGAATTCAGAATCCAGAATTTAGAATTTAGAATCCAGAATTTGCTGGCTCTTAAGATTAATATTTTTGCAGCAGTTTGTCTTGCCAGGGCAAACTGTTTTTTTATACCATTGCTGATTCAGAAGCAATATGTTATCTCTATTGCTGGTAACTTACCACCTTTTTTTACTTTTTATAAAATAACGTGTATATCATCCCCTCTCATTCACCAATGACCAATGACCAATGACTAATGACTATTAGGTAATATTTCATGCCACGAAAATTGCACCGCGCTCTAAAAGTAGTAACAAAGGCATTTGAAGATGAGTTTCGCCACCAACCAGGAACTCTGCCAGGGACAATTTTTATTGATGCAGATGCTCCACAGCCAATAATTTTCTTGATTGATTACAACCAGACGAATTGTATTCGCGAACAAATATCAACTCCAGAGGAATGTATGCCATATCTAGAGATGGAAAGCGTTTCTTGGGTGGACGTACAAGGTTTAGGTAGTCAAGATATCTTACAAAGATTGGGTAGAGTTTTTAATTTACATCCTTTGGTTTTAGAAGATGTAGTCAATGTACCAGAGCGTCCGAAAACAGAGGATTATGAAGACCAATTAATTTTCATCTCTCGGATGGTAGTACCCAAGGAAAAAACATGTGGTTTTTATAGCGAACAAGTGAGTTTGATCCTGGGTAAAAATTATTTGCTGACAGTCCAAGAAGAACCAGAACATGATTGTTTTGAACCAGTGCGATCGCGAATTGAAAAAAGCAAAGGCATCATTCGCACTAAAAAAGCTGATTATTTAGCTTATGCTATCTTAGATGCCATTATTGATGGCTATTTTCCAGTGCTGGAACTTTATGGCGAGCGAATCGAAGAATTAGAAGAAGAAGTGATAGTTAAACCAACTCCACAAACACTACAAAATATTTATCAAATTAGGCGAGAATTACTGCAATTACGTCGTGCTATCTGGCCACAGCGAGATGCAATTAATTCTTTAATTCGTGATGGCAGCGATTTAATCGGAGAAGAGGTGGGAATTTACCTGCGAGATTGTTACGACCATGCTGTACAAGTAATGGATATGGTGGAAACTTACCGAGAACTAGCATCTGGACTCATGGATGTATATCTTTCGGCGGTGAGCAACAAAATGAATGAAATCATGAAAGTGTTGACAGTGGTTTCGTCAATTTTTATTCCATTGACTTTTGTGGCCGGAATATATGGTATGAATTTCAATACCGAGAAATCGCCATATAATATGCCTGAATTAAATTGGTACTGGGGTTACCCGGCATGTTTAGCAGTTATGGTGGCCATCTCAGTTTGTCTTTTATGGTTTTTTTGGCAGCGAGGCTGGCTACAAAATTCTGTACCAGTTAAGCGTGATTAAAATTGCGGGCGATCGCTAAGTCGAATATACATTCATTATTGTGGGAGTTAATATTTTAAAAATATGAGGAGTAGCGACCAGAATTTAATAATTTTGACCATTTATATTATTGTTGTTTCCTATGTTTTTAACCGCATGGTTGAATCCATCGATGACCAAGTTAAATTTGAATTTAAAAAAGGAGTTGTTGACGACCAGCTAAAAGAGCAAAATCTCAACGACAAAATTGGTGTTTCCTTTAAATTCAAATCCTCATACCCCATTGACGACCTGAAAGATTTAGGGCTGAGTATTGAAAATAAATCTGAAAATATTGCTGTATACGTTGATTGGGACAACAGTTCTTTAGTAGTTGAACATAGCAAACAATCGCGCCGAGTAATTCGCAAATCACCAGACTTAACCCGCGATTTAGCTGTACCCCAAAGCCCTAGCTTGATTGCACCCAAAAAGACACTTTCTGAGACAGTCACAGCAGAAGATGTTTTACAGCGCCAAGAAAATGGCACCTACTCAGCTAACAAACCACTCATTGATATCAATGGACTGCAAAAAGGGCAAAAAAAATTGTACAACGACTTTATAAATAGAAGAAAAGAATTAGAGTTTTCCCTACAACTAGTATTAAGAGTATCTGAAGTGCGTGTAGGTTTAGCTCCCGGTGTCAATTTTCCTCCTATTAGCATTATCAATTGTCCTTTCACAGTCAGAAAATTGCCTTGGACTTATGCACTACCTTGGAACAAGAAGAAGTAATAAGTTGTTGATGGTTGACGGTTGACGGTTGACGGTTGACAGGCTAAAAAGGCATCTTTATTTATGCCATTGCTAGAATTAATCAGTTTTCCCAACATATCAATAAGCTATTGCACTTACTCAAAAGTCATCAGTCATCAGTCATCAGTCATCACTCAACGTCAAATTGCCACTGAAATAGGTTTACTAATTTAACACAATATGCCATCCAAGATTACACTGGAGGTAGGGAGAGAGTAGACGCAGGCGGTTGCAGATCGGTGATAATCACTGGTTTGAGGAAAGTCCGGACTCCCGAAAGACCAAACTTGCTGGATAACGTCCAGTGCGAGCGATCGTGAGGATAGTGCCACAGAAAGATACCGCCAATCAATTTTAGATTTTAGATTTTAAATTTTGGATTGAATCTAAAATCCAAAATCCAAAATCCAAAATTGTTTGGTAAGGGTGCAAAGGTGCGGTAAGAGCGCACCAGCAGCATCGAGAGGTGCTGGCTCGGTAAACCCCGGTTGGGAGCAAGGCCGAAGGAACTACGGTTGGTCTTTTACCAGTTCCGCTCAACAAGAGCCGCTAGAGGCGTCTGGTAACAGGCGTCCCAGATAGATAACTGCCCTCGCAAGAGAACAGAATCCGGCTTATGTGCTGCTCTTAAACTATGTGAGGTATGGAGGTTCAGCTTCCTACCTCATTAATTTGTATTGCGTGAATTTTGAATTCGGAGCGAAGCGACGTGACCCTAGTTTATCCACGCCGTCAACGACAACTCGAAAGCTTAGTCAAAAAATTTGGTTTGTCTGCACAAGCACCAATCAAATGGCAACTATTGGACTTAGCGCTAACTCATCCCACTGTTTCTGACTCAGCAAATTATGAACAGTTGGAGTTTGTTGGTGACGCAGTGGTAAGGCTAGTGTCAGCTGTGGTGTTGTGGGAAAATTACCCAGATTGTCCAGTGGGGGATTTTGCGGCAATTCGTTCGGTGTTGGTGAGCGATCGCATTCTCGCCCAATTAGCTAGAGAATATGGTTTGGAGCTATATTTGCTAGTTGCTGGCAGTGCTACGGCTGATAAAGTTGGTCAAGAGTCACGATTAGCAGATGCTTTTGAAGCAGTTTTGGGTGCGCTTTACTTAAGTACTCAAAATCTAGAACTGATTCGCCCTTGGCTAGATCCCCACTTTCAACAACTAGCCGCAGAAATTCGCCTCGATCCAGCTAGGCTTAATTACAAAGCTGCTCTACAAGAATGGACACAGGCACAATTTAAAGTTTTACCAGAATACCGAGTTGTAGAAGTCAATCAACCCCACCGCAACCAAGAACGTTTCGTTGCTGAAGTCTGGCTACACGGAAATATGCTAGGACAAGGTAAAGGACGCTCAATCAAAACCGCCGAACAAGCAGCAGCTAAAGTAGCTTTTTTAGCAATTGCAAATCAGGAAAAACCCTGAACTCAAAAGATTTGAATTAAATTAATAATTCAGATGGTTGTTATTGGGTATGGGGTATGGGGCATGGAAGAATAATAACTCTGAGTGTCCCCGGTCATCAGTCAACAGTCAACAGTCATCAGTCAACAGTCAACAGTCAACATCCCCCACACCCAACGACTAATAACTAATGACTAAATAAAAAATGACAAATCAAATTAAAATCGCTGTTATCGGAGTTGGGCGTTGGGGTGTGCATTTATTACGAAATTTTTTAGCACATCCATCCGTCAGTGTAATTGCTGTGGTAGACCCGCATCCAGAAAGATTGATAGCAGTAAAACAGCAGTTTAATTTAAATGAAGATGTAATATTAACAACACAATGGCAGGATTTGAAGCAAGTGCCAGGACTGACAGCAGTGGCGATCGCTACTCCAGCTAGCACTCACTATGCTTTAATTCAAGACGCTCTGCAACAGGGATACCATGTTTTGGCAGAAAAACCCCTAACTCTCGACCCAGCAGAATGCCGGGAGCTTTGCCAGTTAGCAGAGCAGCATAATTTAATATTGATGGTTGACCACACCTATTTATTCCACCCAGCAGTTGAGCGGGGACAAACTGTAGTTCAAGCCGGTAAATTAGGGGATTTGCGCTATGGCTACGCTACCCGCACCCATTTAGGCCCTGTGCGCCAAGATGTTGATGCTTTATGGGACTTAGCGATTCACGATATTGCTATTTTTAACACTTGGTTGGGTCAATCCCCTGTAAAAGTACAGGCAAAGGGTATGGTGTGGCTACAAGAAGGTGGGGAGCAGAGGAGCAGGGGAGCAGAGGAGAATTCATATTTTTCTTCTCCTGTGCCCCTCTGGCCCTCTGCCGCTCTGCCTCAAGGTTTGGCTGACTTAGTATGGATAACACTGACATACCCAGATAACTTTCAAGCTTATATTCACTTGTGCTGGCTCAATCCCGATAAGCAGCGACGATTGGGGATTGTAGGCAGTCGTGGTAGTTTAATTTTTGATGAATTGTCACTATCTTCACCTCTAACTCTGTTACATGGGGAGTTTGAACAACAAGGTAACCAATTTATTCCTGTGAATCAAAGTCAGGTGATGCTGGAATTAGAACCAGGAGAACCTTTACAACGGGTTTGCCATCGCTTTGTTGTCTCTATTCTTAACAATACCCCCTCAGAAATTTCTTCTGGCTGGGTGGGGACGCAGTTAGTAGAAATCCTTGCAGCTTTGACGGTATCTCTTAAAGAAGACGGTAAAGTTGTTTTTCTCAACCAATAGCCAAGGAGAGTGACTAAATAGCCTAACGCCAGCAGATAGGGCCAAACAAATCCAAAATCCAAAACTTGTACTGAGCCTGTCGAAGTATCCAAAATCTAAAATTGTCTCACCTTTGAGAAGTTCCATTTGCATAAACCCCTCCTTTTGGGAGACTGAGCAGGATAGTTTGCTGGGGTGAAAGACTAATTTGATAAATCTCTTTACCAGGTAGCTGCTGAAGGTTTGGGGAGTTATTTTTGTTTGTCTGTACTTTCTGGGTTTTGCTGCTCCCCACTGCTACAACTCTTTCTGACTCCTGTGGATGAGGTTGACGGCCTACCTTTACCCCCTCGTTTCCAGAGGAAAATCCAATATCGCCTGCATTTCCTTGTTTGTGAGAAATAGGTAACAGAGAAATATCAATCAAAGGTAAGGTAATCTTGACTGTTGTACCTTGATGAAGTCCCACACTTTCAAGAGTGATGGTACCTCCCATGAGTTCGATTAAGTTACGTGAAATTGCTAGCCCCAGTCCAGTACCTTCATACTGACGTGTGGTTACACCATTCACCATTACAAAGGGGCGAAATAATTTGTGTTGTTGTGCGGGATCGATACCTATACCTGTATCTTTAATAAACACTACTGCTTGAGATTTACCATTACTATATTCAATGTCTGTAGTGATGGTAATGCTTCCACTATCAGTGAATTTGGTGGCGTTACCAATAACATTAATTAACACCTGCTTGAGTTTGACTGCATCTGCGTTAATTGGTATCGGTTCAGTACCTAACTCACATTTCAATTGCAAGCCTTTTTGTTGAACATTAACTGATTGTAAGTTAATCACCTCTAGTAATAATTGTCGTAAGTCAAGAGGTGCTGTAACTACTGAAAGTTTCCCCGCTTCAATTTTAGAAATATCGAGTAAATCATTAATAATTCCTAGCAGGTGAATTGCTGTTTCATCTGCACGTTTGAGAAACTCTAGTTCTTCTTCTCGGTCATCACATAAACCATCTGCAACCAAGCGAATACAGTTAATAATAATATTCAATGGGTTTCTCAATTCGTGGGAAGTTGTAGCCAAAAACTGACTTTTAACTTGGTTAGCGCTTTTTGCTTCTTTCCAAGCGGTTTCTAGTTCTTCTGACCCAGCTTTGAGCCGTTGCACCATTTGGTCTAGTGCTTGAGCTAGTTGGTCAAATTCTCGGATTTTGAAGTTGCGAGGAACTGGTTGTGCAGCGTGGTGAGAGTGAATATTGAGAGCGTAGTCTCGTAATTCTTCTACAGGACTTGCCAAGTAAGGAGCTAGATATAAAGATGCTAATAAACTTGCACCAATTAAACCAACTGTTAAAACAATGAGGATGAGTTTGATTTCTTCTAGACCAAAAAGGGCATTATCAACTGTGGTAACAGCTAAAATTATCCATTTTTGCTGTTGTTGTTGACTGAGTGGATTAGGGATCGCTGTATAGCCAGCTACTAATTCTTGTTCTTTGTCTTGTTCCTTAAATGATAAATTTATGGAATCGTTGCGTCCAGCAATTGCATTTTTGATTATGCTTTTGAGTTGGGAAGCATTTGGATGCTGTTCGATATTAGTTCCTACCCAACCTATTAATGGATGCGCCAAAATTGTACCGTCTTCGGCAATCACTACCATTGCACCTGTAAGCGATCCCGGCCGATTTTTGGTTTGTTGATACAGTCTTGATTTAATACTTAAACTGTAAACTAAATTTGTTCGGCGATCGCTAACTGGTGCAGATAAGACTAATTGCAGCTGATTTTGACTGTTTCTTTTACCAGTCATTCCTGATTTTGGCGGAAAGACTGCTTTAACATCAACTCCGTCATTAGGCAAAGGAAATTTTAATTCTCCAATTACTTCATCGCCGCAATCACTGGCAATTATTTTCTGATTGACGACTTCTGTTAATTGGACGCACTCAATACTTGCTGGGAGTCGTTGCCTTAGTTGCTTGAGAATTTCTTCCTCTTCATTTATGGGCAAGTTTGAGGGAATTACTGTGGTTTTACTGACACTGAGCAAATGCGCTTTTAATAGAGTGATGGCATCTACAGTTTTCTCAGCTTTACTAATAGCGCTTTCTGTTAAATTCTGACGGGCAGTTGCCAATAGGCTAGTACGTGCTTTATTCAAAGCCACAATTTCACCTACAAGCAAAACTGGGACGAATAAAAGCAATATTCTCGTTACTAAAATTCGGCGAAAGGATGATTGGCGGGAATTAGTCATCGACTGTCTCACTTTGCATCTGCAAACCGTAAAAGCAAAGATATGCAACTTAGATCGGCTAAATGAGACATTTCATCATGTTATCATAACTTTATTTTCAATGTTTAAAAATAACAAATTGTTATAGTTGAAAAAGAAACGTAGTATACCAAAAGTTATATACGGTGGATTTAAAAACGATTTATGTTGCATATGAATACAGTAGTTAAACTTCATTCAAGTTGAGAAGAGGAGTTTTTCAAAAGTGAACAGCGAACGGGAAACCAAGAAGGAGAAAAAGTCTACAATTGGGAGATAAAACTTGATTTTGAAAAAAATTCAGGGTTTCAAAGTAGACGCGGTTTAAATAGTGAAATAGTAGTTTGTAAGGAGGAATTTTTTTCCACCTACACACTTTAAAGCAAAACACGAAAATTGTGAAAGTAATTGAATGCTGCAACATCGTCCTCATACTACAGTTGTTTTAGCGATGAGTGCAGATGGCAAGATAGCAGATTATAGGCGATCGCCTGCTCGGTTTGGTTCAAGGGCTGATAAAGCACACTTAGAAAAACAAATCGCTGCCTCTGATGCCGTTTTATTCGGTGCTGGTACTCTAAGTGCCTACGGAACAACACTTACAATATCAAATCCGAACTTATTGCAACGTCGGGCACAAGGGGTTAAACCCCTCCAGCCAATTCATATAGTGATTACACATTCTGGAAACCTCAATCCGGAAATTAGCTTTTTTAAGCAACCAGTTCAACGCTGGTTATTGACGACGATGGCGGGAGCAGCTTCCTGGAATCAATGCGAAAATACACTTACAGACCACTTGCCTGAACTGAAGAAAGAGGAAAATGGCACTGGTTCCCCAGAAGGGTGGCACTTACAAGAACTCTCAAAACCACGGCAAAATGGCGTCTCCCAAACCTCAGCAAAGGAGTATACTCCAAAATTTGAGCGGATTCTGGTTTTTGAAACACCAACGGGAGAAATTGATATTTCCACAGCTTTGAAGCATCTAGCCACTCTACATATAACACGCTTAGTGGTTTTAGGTGGCGGTCAATTGGTAGCTTCCTTACTGCAATTAGATTTAATCGATGAATTATGGTTGACTGTTTGTCCGTTGATTTTAGGCGGTACTGACGCACCCACACCGGTAGACGGACAAGGATTTTTATCTCATTTAGCTCCCAAATTGCAGCTTCTAGAAGTTAATACAGTCGAGCAAGAAGTATTTTTGCACTATCGCCTGCAACGATGAGCTTTCTTAGATTAGGCTAATTAAGGAATTGGGCATGGGGCATGGGGAGATTATGAGGTAGGGGAAAGGTTAAAGGGAAAAGGGAAAAGGGATAAATTTAACCTTTCTCCCTTACCCCTTTCCCTTTCACCATTCCCTGGAAAGTCCTGGAAAGCCCAATGCCCAATGCCCCATGCCCTACTCTCTTAACAACTGACACAATGGTGGAACAACTCAAACCCCGCTATTCTGTTCTTTGGACGGACAAAATCGCCGAAGTACCCCAAGATGCCTGGAATGCTTTGGCTGTACCACTCAAAACACCATTTTTAGAGTGGGAGTGGCTGAATAATCTTGAAACTTCCCACAGTGCTACACCTAAAACTGGTTGGTTACCCAATCATTTGATGTTGTGGCGAGACAGAACACTGATTGCTGCGGCCCCTCTTTATCTCAAAGGACATAGTTCTGGTGAATTTGTCTTCGATCATCAATGGGCAGAGTTGAGCGATCGCATTGGTATACGCTATTATCCCAAACTGCTGGGAATGACACCATTTACCCCCGCTGAGGGTTATCGGTTTTTAATTGCCCCAGGAGAAGATGAAGAAGAAATTACAGCGATAATTGTGCATGAAATTGACACTTTCTGTGCTAAAAATCGCATCTCTGGTTGTCATTTTCTCTTTGTCGATCCCCAATGGCGGCCGATATTAGAACGGCATGGTTTTACGAGTTGGTTGCACCACAGCTTCATTTGGGAAAATTCTGGTTTTAAAACTTTTGATGACTATTTGCAAGTATTTAATGCCAATCAACGTCGCAATATCAAACGCGAACGGAAAGCTGTGGAAAAAGCAGGTTTACGATTGCAACCATTGACTGGGGATCGCATTCCTTCATCTTGCTTTCGTTTGATGTATGAGTTTTATACAGACACCTGTGATAAATTTGGCTGGTGGGGTAGCAAATACCTGACACAGAGGTTTTTTGAACAACTAGAGACTGATTATCGCCATCGAGTTTTGTTTTTTGCCGCATATAGCGAAGAAGATAATTCTTATCCTTTAGGAATGTCCTTTTGTTTGTTTAAAGAAGACAAACTCTATGGCAGGTATTGGGGAAGTTTCCAAGAAATAGATTGTCTGCATTTTGATGCTTGTTATTATGCACCGATTGAGTGGGCGATCGCTAACAACATCCAAATTTTTGACCCTGGCGCTGGTGGACGCCATAAAAAACGGCGTGGCTTCCCCGCCATGCCCAATCACAGTCTCCACCGCTTTTACAATAATCGTTTAGGACAAATTCTCCGCCCCTATATTAAAGAAGTAAATCAACTCGAACAGCAGGAGATTGAGGCCATTAATGCAGAGTTGCCATTTAGTAATCGTGCAGATTCCTAAACATCGAAAACTCAGTATATGGGAATTTTTTTGATGTTGACTGTTGATGGTTGACAGTTAACCGTAAACAGTAGACCTCTTGCAAAAGTGTTTTTTGCAAGAGTTGGGAAAAGGGAAAAGGTTAAAGGGGAAGGGGACAATACAAAACCTTTCCCCTTTCCCCCTTACCCTTTTCCCGACTTATGCAAGAAGTCTAGTCAACACTCAACAGTCAACTAACTTAACAGGTAACCATGCAATTTAAAAGCCCAATAGTTTATTCTTCCCTATTCCCTACTCCCCATTTACAACTCAGAGGGTAAACAAAGAATTACACTTGAGATAGAGTGTAAAAACTCTTAACAAAAAATTTGCCTTTGATAATGCTCACAGATTTAATGGTTAAAGATTTAGCAGCAATTGACGATCGACTTTCTCAGCGTCATATAGACCTCGATCCCGGTGGATATTTCATCATTTACTTGGATAGAGACGCAGAGTTAATTTATGCCAAGCATTTTACAAATGTTATTGATGAACGCGGTTTAGCAGTGGATCCAGAAACAGGAAAGGTAATTCCTGCACGAGAAAAGGTAGAACGAACTCACACCACAGTTTTTAGTGGCAGAACAGCCAAAGAACTTTGCGTAAAAATCTTTGAAGAAACTCACCCTTGCCCAGTCACTCAATTAAATCATGCAGCTTATTTAGGCCGAGAATTTGTCCGGGCTGAAGTCGCTTTAATTACAGAACAAGAATATGTTCAAGATTAATAAGAGTGAAAAGTGAGGAGGGAAGAGTTATGAGTGAGGAGTTAGGAGTTAGAAGTTATGAGTTAGAAGTTAGGAGTTAGAAGTTAGAAGTTATTAGTGAGGAGGGAAGAGTTAGGAGTTAGGAGTTAGAAGTTATTAGTGAGGAGGGAAGAGTTAGGAGTTAGGAGTTAGAAGTTATTAGTGAAGAGGGAAGAGTTATGAGTGAGAAATAAGGAATTATGAGTTAGAAGTTAACAATTAGGAATTAGATGTTAAAACTTAGAAATTCACGACTGCTAACTTCAAATTCTAAACTCCTAACTCCAAACTCCTAACTCTTAACTCCTAACTCTTAACTCTTAACTCCTAACTCCTAACTCCTAACTCCAAACTTTGCCATTACCCATCAGATGATGGCTGATTGATTTGGTAGATGTAGTAAGTGGCCATTGGAATAACGGTGGCGGCAATTAATAATCCTATTACCCAAGCTGTAGCACTACCTTGGACAGCTTTAGTTTCTTCTGCGTCCTTGAAAGTACCTTCTACCTGAACATTTTCAGCGATTTGCGGAGGCCCTGGATCTGGTTTGCCTGAAAGGACGGCGACGAGGCGATCGCTAGCATCAATAAAGGCTTGATTGTATTTGTTACCTTTACGTAGTGGCGTACTTAGAGTTTCATTAGCTACACTCTCGGTAATGGAGTCTGTGAGCAATGATTTAACGCCATCGCCAGTAATAATAGCGGTATTGTTGGTCGCTGTATCAAGAACCAATAAAGTTTGATTTGCTTGGGCTTCTTTTGTGGGAAACCATTTTTCAAACAGTTCTTTAGTAAAGCTTTCGGCTGTTTCGCCGTAGTCAAAGTGGCGAATGGTAACGATTCTCACTTCTTTACCAGTTTGCTTTGCCAAATCCTGCAAAGCGCTGCTAATCTTACCTTCGTTCAGACGACTGATGACTTCACCTTGATCTAAAACCCAGGTGTCATTTCCTGATGTCAGATTCGGTATTTGATACACACCTGTGGCTAAAGCGGGTGCGGTAAACAGCGACGCTGACAAAATAACCGTCACTATTGGTAGGATCAGCCGAATGAAATGTTTTTTATTGGTAAATAATTGCTTGATGAGCTGTTTCATCGTATTAACTCTAAGACGGGCTTGCACCAAAAATACTATAGAACCGCTGTAAAAATCATCTAGTTCTGAGTATTCTGCAATAGAATGTTTCTGTTACTACTGGCAGATATATATTTTACAGGATTTTTTATTGTACAAATTTTCTATGAGTGGGCTGTCAGTATTAACTTTGACCTAACACACTCGCTACTTGCAAGAAACACCGCCCTTGTGGGAGTTAACCCAAATGCTGAGGGCGGAATTTGCAAACCATCTAGAAATTATATAGTATTTTGAATATTTTTGGTAGAATCAGCAAGATTTTTTTAGTATCCACAACTAAAGCCTTCTGCGTCCTGCCCGATGCCAACGATAAATATTTACGCCAAGCTACTTAAATAAATATATGACTATAATTCTCACTAATGATGATGGTATTGACGCTCCTGGTATCCGAGCCTTGGTAAAAGCTGTCAACGGCAAAAATGCTATTATTGCGGCTCCTGTAAATCATCTGTCTGGTTGTGGACATCAAGTCACCACGACTAGTGCCATCAACCTGCAACGACGTTCTGAAACTGAGTATGCCATCGCTGGCACTCCTGCTGATTGTGTAAGAATTGCATTAACACAAATTACGCCAGATGTCAAATTTGTACTTTCAGGTATTAACGCTGGTGGTAATCTAGGAGTCGATGTCTACATTTCCGGTACGGTTGCTGCTGTGCGAGAAGCTGCAATGCACGGTATTCCGGGAATTGCCATTTCTCACTATCGCAAAGCAAAGCAAAATTTTGATTGGGATTTGGCTGCTAAATTTACTACTCAAGTGTTAGCAGATTTACTCAACCGTCCCCTGGAACCTGGATGTTTTTGGAATGTCAATTTGCCACATTTACAACCGGGAGAACCAGATCCTAAGATGGTGTTTTGCCAACCCTGTATCAAACCTTTGCCGGTCAATTATCGCATTGAGGGTAATGATTTTTATTATGTAGGAGAGTATGGCAAACGCGATCGCACTCCTGGTAGTGATGTCGATGTATGTTTTTCTGGCAATATCGCCGTCACTCAATTGAGAGTTTGATATATATCCGAACTTCTTTTTACTTTTATATTGTTAACCAGCATCTCCTTGAATTAAATACATAAATCTATCTAGAGTATGTGTTAGTTCGTTGAGTTTTTGCAGCGAATTTTGCTGAGATTCCGCGAGAGTTTGTACTGCGTCGCATAAAGCAACAATTTGATAGCCTTGTTGTTGCACCTGCTGTCCTTGTGCTTCGAGTTGTGTGCTGACCGTCTCCAATCTTTCTGCGAGACGTTCGATTGTCTCAGTGGTAGAAAGTACTGCTTCTCCAATTTGTTCCACAATAGATTCCAAACGATTTATTTTTACTTCAATTCCTGTTGCAATCATTTGTTTAACACCTTAATTTTGAGACAGCATATTAGTAAAATTCCTAATTTCAATTGAAATAAATAATTTCAGTACCAACATGAGATTAAGATTATCATTTCGATAATATGTGTGATTTTGTTGTTTGATGCATCTATCTAATGTTGTGTTTAGGGACTTATGCAATAAGTTGAAGTAATTATACATTTGTTGTTTAATTTTTCATCAAACAATAGCTAAAAGGCGATAAATTCGGTTGTTCTCAGTGCTAATTCTCAGTTTAGAGAATTGCAATTTACCTTTCATATTTCAGTATAGAATCAGATAAGGTTGCTTAGAATATTAATTTTATTCCTTTTATTTATGCTGATGACCATTGCTGGCAAAATCAATTAGTCTAAATTTTCTTTAGTCAAAAGGCTATGCACTTCCAAGACAAATATGTATAGCAGTTGAAGCATAGTTTAAGACATAAACCGAACCTAAAACCCAGATACTCAGGGAACTGCAAAAAATAAATAATTCCGGTTAAAGCGTTGACTGTTAACTGTGAACTGTCAACGGTCTTCTATAGAATATTTTTTTTACTTTAAAGTCTCTTGGGGACTTTAAAGCGCTATATGTATTTGCCAATGAAGTTTTAGTAATACTACAAACAGGGTATGAGGACACACAGTTAGCTATGCGTCCCTAGCAATGACTGTATTGTATTGAACTAAAAGACTTGATTTAGATAATTGAATTGCTCAAAAACACCATCGCGATCGCACACAAACAAAAGCCAGCAATACTAATTTTCCAAGGTACAATTCGGTTGATTTCCCCCATACCCATCGCACTACCAATTTCTCTAACGCTCATGGTAACTGCAAACTGAGTTAAAGTAATACCTAATATATAAGCAATTATAGGTATTATTCCTGACACAGTAATGGATTGTTCGTGAATGTAACCCTGAAAGAAACCAACACTAATACTCACCAGAGCAAGTAACATAAAATTTACTTTATTTGCGTTGATGAGCATTGTACCTAAGAAAATAGTAGAAATACCTATGGCTATTTCTATTCCTGGTAAATTTATCTGCAATAAATGAATTATAATCCCCAAAATTACTGCTAAGACAAAATATCCAACTATCAAAGCGCCACGAACAAATATAGATGACAGTAAGCCAATAGTAATAATACCAACTAAGCACTTTGAGTTAATAACTGGATCTGCTATTCCCCAGATGGAACCTTCCCAATAGTTAGAAATGGCGTGAACAGTAGGCGTTCCAGTCAAGGAACTTAGCAAGCTAATTAAAATCAGAGCTGCGATCGCTGCAATATGGCGATCTAATACCTTCAAGGTATAAAATTCCGGTTTAACACGGAATTCTGATAATTTAGTTTTGAACATAGCTATATGGAAAATCGGGTTTTTCGGTAATTTATACTACCCACCTACTTTCAGAAACTAACGTGATAATAACGATAAATCATCTTAACTTTATAAAGTTATGTAAAGTTTCAGTGGTGGTGACAATATATTGTTAATTAATGTATTAATAATTACAGCTAAACCTCTCCACCGTCCTACAAACCCACTGTTAAAAGAGTTGGGCAAATTCTTAGATACTGAAAAATCATTCGGTAAGCCGGTCAAGCTTGTCAAAAAGCGTGTAGCAATAAAAGCAGTCAAGCTTTTGTTTAAAATGCTGATTGCATCCCAAAAAGTTCTAGACTGAAAAATGCATCTAGTAGCGTTAGGATCTTGACGAAATTACCCGTGCGAAAAATAGTTATTGCCGGTAACTGGAAAATGTACAAAACCCAGGCAGAGTCCGAAGAGTTTTTACAAGGATTTCTGCCCCACCTACAGGAAACGCCTGAAGAACGTGAAGTACTTTTGTGCCCTCCTTTCACTAATCTCAGCGTTTTGTCTAGGAATTTACATGGTAGTCGCGTACAACTGGGGGCGCAAAATGTCCATTGGGAAGAATATGGAGCCTACACTGGTGAAATTTCTGCCCCGATGCTGATAGAAATTGGCGTGCGCTTTGTGATTGTCGGTCATAGCGAACGACGCCAATACTTTGGTGAAACGGACGCCACTGTTAATCTGCGCCTGCGAACAGCTCAAAGGTTTGGTTTAACCCCGATTCTTTGTGTTGGCGAAACCAAAGAACAACGAGATAACAAAGAAACCGAATCACTGATTAGTCTCCAACTCGACAAAGGCTTGGTAGATATCGATCAGGACAATTTGGTGATAGCCTATGAACCGATTTGGGCAATTGGCACTGGTGATACTTGTGAAGCTGTAGAAGCTAATCGCATAATTGGCTTAATTCGTAGCCAATTGAACAATCCCAATGTATCAATTCAATATGGCGGCTCAGTCAAGCCCAATAATATTGATGAAATCATGGCTCAACCAGAAATTGATGGCGTTTTAGTGGGAGGAGCAAGTCTCGAAGCCGAGAGTTTCGCTCGGATTGTTAACTATAAGTCAGTCTGATGTGCCTTTTATCCTTCCCATGCAGATAGCATGGGAAAGGCTAATATCAAAACTAGCCTTCGCTGCGATTTTTAACTTTATTAAGTGAAATATTCTGAATTCTGACTTCTGACTTCTGACTTCTGACTTCTGACTTCTGACTTCTGACTTCTGACTTCTGACTTCTGACTTCTGACTTCTAACTTCTGACTTCTGAATTCTGACTTCTGAATTCTGACTTCTGATTTTTTATGCCAAGTAATTTGATAATTCGAGAACGCTGTTTTGAGTGGGGACAGCGGACTTATTTGATGGGCATTTTGAATGTCACCCCTGATAGCTTTAGCGATGGGGGCGAATTTAACACTACCTCTGCGGCTTTAGTCCAGGCGCAAGCATTGGTGGCTGCTGGTGCTGACATCATCGATGTGGGTGGTCAATCAACTCGACCAGGGGCAAAGCAAATAACCCTCGAAGAAGAACTCCACCGCGTGCTATCTGTATTAGAGGTAGTCAGACCGTCCATTTCAGTACCGATTTCTGTGGATACTACTCGTGCGGCTGTGGCCAGGGCTTCTGTAGAAGCTGGGGCAGATATGATTAATGATATTTCTGCGGGTAGCTTTGATTCGGAAATGTTACCAACAGTAGCCGATTTAGGCGTCCCAATTATCTTAATGCACATCCGAGGAACGCCACAAACCATGCAACAGATGACTGATTATCAGGATTTGATGGCAGAGATTTTGAGTTTTTTGCAAAAGCAAATTGCTGCTGCAACTGCTGTGGGAATCGATGCAAATAAAGTGATTATCGATCCTGGTATTGGTTTTGCGAAGAATTATGAGCAAAATTTAGAAATTTTTCAGCGATTGCCATCGCTGTGGGCATTAGACTGTCCTATTTTAATAGGAGCGTCTCGTAAAAGCTTCATTGGTAAGATTCTCAATCAACCAGATCCCAAAGCGCGAGTTTGGGGAACCGCAGCAGCTTGTTGTGCTGCGATCGCAAATGGAGCTGATATCCTCCGGGTTCACGATGTCCAACAAATGCGCGATGTTTCTTTGGTAGCTGATGCAATATTCCGACGAACCGCACAAGGTGAGTGTTAACAAATACAGGGAGTGGGGAGTAGGGAATAGCAAAAGAAAGCACCGCCAATCAAGTTGCTCTTTAGCAATTCCAAATCAAAAATATTCTACTGTTGGCAGTCAACAGTCAACAATTAACACTCAGCAACTCCCACTTCCCTTAAGTAGTTCCGTTTTCTGATTTTTGGGGGCGATCTTCGTTAGTCACTGATTCAGCAATCAATTCCTGAAACATCTCTGTGGAGTTAGCCGGATCGACAAAGACAATTTTGGCATTATTGCTCTCGCCTAGTTGTTGGCTGGCTTTGACGTAATCTTGAGCCACCAGATACCGCAGAATTTCCTTACTTTCTGGATTAGAACGTAAAGCTTTAGCAATGATTTCTACTGAAGTCATAGTTCCTTCTGCTTTGCGAATGGCGGCTTCTTTTTGTCCTTCCGCTTCGGTAATTAGTGCCCGTTTTTTGATTTCAGCAGCTTGCTCATCTTCCCTAGATTTACGTACACTCTCAGGTAAAGTAATTCTTTGAAGATCTAACCGCAGAATTTGTACTCCCCAATCTGCTGTGATTTCATTCAACTGATTTAAGATAGCTCTATCCATCTCCGCTCTAGAGACGTTGGTTTGCTCAAGGGTATTTTGAGCAATGATTTCTCGCAACGTGGTTGTGGCCAGCTGCACCAATGCTCCTTGGAGATCTTCAATAGCGTAAAAGCTTTTCTCAATATCTATAATCCGCCAGTATACAATTGCATCTACTTCTACGTAAATATTATCTTTGGTAATTACATTTTGGGGCTTGATGTCGATATATTGCTCTCGCGTGGTATCTTCCATGACAATTTGATCCACCAAGGGAACAATAAAGTTTAGCCCTGGTTTAAGTTTGCGATGATACCGTCCCAGGCGTTCCACTAAAGCTTCATTACCTTGATTAATCAGTTTGGCAGAACCTAAGGCATAACCTATAAGGGCTAGGACTATAGCAATGATTGGCTCCATATATGCTCCTATTTAGCTGTTTGGGAGAATTTAGTGTCAAGGATATGCTACTAGCTTGTCATACCTTTGAGTTAAATGTTTTGAGTCTGTAATTTTATGAACATCACCAGCAATATCTAATATCGAGTTGCTTGGTGTCTTGTATGTATGAAACTTTTGCGGAATGCGATCGCTATTAAAGCACCTCGATCGCACCCTGGCAAGAAGTACTTTCTGTAATCAGCTTTACTCACACCAGCACCTCCACACAGCCAAAACAATCTAAGTAAATATACGTGAACAAAAATTAAAATAATTTTACGTAAATTTTATTACTAATTTCAAAACTCCAGTATAAGTCCGAATAAAATTAGGTTCAGCCACATAAAAATCATATACAAATACTATGGCCAGGCTGTGGATCAAACTTATAGGTTTAATATTGCTTTTTACAGGATTATATTTTTTTACTCAAAACATCATATTTGTGGCAGGTTACTATTCTTTTTCCCGGAGCTTACCTGCTACGGCCTCAGTTTTAGCAATGATGGCTGGTACTTTTACACTGGTGTTTTTTCACAGAGAAGCTAGCAATTTGGGATGGATATTGTTAGGCGTTGGTGTAGTGCTAGTTTTCTTGAGTGGTGGAGTAATTTTTAGATCCACTAGCTTATGGAATTTATTAGTTGCTTTCACTGCATTAGCAGTGGGATATAAATTATTTAATCAAGGCAGAATTAACTTTTAAATACTACTCAGGCTGGGGTGGGGAGTGAGAGTATTCTCTTCGAGAGCAACTGAGTATTAAAATCCAGAATCCAGAAGTCAAAATTAACAAGGCTTTAGTCCCCAAACTTCACGATTTAATCAAAACAAAAAAGTTATGCTCAGGGACTTGCAAGTAAAAATTCCATTGCTACTGTCAACTGTGAACCGTCAACACTCAACAGTCAACAGTTAACACTCAACAATCAACCACCTGAATTAGATTAAACTTGTAGCTAAATGTTAATTTCAGTTCTCAACCAGGAGAACAGCCTCCTAATCATAGCTTTGTTCAGGGGGTTTTACTAAGGTTGAGGCTACTATTACAATGGAAACTATTGATTATGAGGACAAGGCAAGAATGACCCAGGTTGTTCTAGGAGAGAACGAAGGAATAGATTCAGCTTTACGTCGATTTAAACGCCAGGTATCCAAAGCTGGCATATTGGCTGACGTAAAATATCATCGGCACTTTGAAACACCGTTGGAAAAACGCAAACGTAAGGCAGTGGCAGCTAGACGCAAAAGACGTTTTAAATAAACCTATTTGCTTTGGTACTGACGTTGCTTGAGGTAATAACCTACAACAGGCAACGGCACCATCGCCATTATTCTTACAAAAATTAAGATGTACCACACCCATTTGTTTGGGTGTCGATGAGTCAGTTTACTTATACACAGAGTGTATAGGAGCTTTATATTGGTTGGATGGAGCAAGCTAAAATTGCTGCCCATCAACCAAAATAAGCAGCCTGGGAGATGGGAGGGGATGAGGGGGATGAGGTTCGACTTCTCTACGAGACGCTACGCGAACTTGTACTGAGCGGAGTCGAAGTACGCTCATCAACTGGGAGATGAGGGAGACAAGGAAGACAAGGGAGATAAATCCTGATTTTCCAGTCATCAGTCACCAGTCATCAGTCACCAGTCAACAAGACTCAGAGTTACTAATAGTACGACTATTACAAACATTCATCGCTTTTTCTACTCCCTGTTTTAGGGTTAGTTCTACGCACTCAACCACGAACTGAAGTACAAGAGACATCAGTTGATTTTCAGTAGCAGAAAATCGCCCTAGTACATGGGAGATAGTATCCGAATCATCTTTATTAGCTGCATCTTTGGGTTTACCAATACCGATTCGCAAACGGGGAAAATTTTGAGTGTTCAGATGTGCGATCGCACTTTTCATTCCATTATGTCCCCCAGCCGAACCAGACAAACGCAAACGAGTCTTTCCCAAAGGTAAATCCATGTCGTCATAAATTATCAACACTGACTCAGGCGGTAATTTATACCAACTCGTCACTGATTGTATGGCTTGTCCCGAACGATTCATATAAGTCAAGGGCTTGAGCAAGCGAATTTTTCCTCCACCTGGTGCCATACCCTCACCGTACTCTCCTTGAAACTTGCGATTTTCTGCTAAGGTAATGCCCCAAGCACTACAGAGAGCTTCCACAGCAGTAAAGCCAATATTATGGCGTGTTTGGTCATATTTGCTTTCTGGATTCCCCAACCCAACAATTAGCTGGGGAATCACCAAAGCTGGTTGCGTAACAGCTTCTGTCATTTTGCTACATTCAATTAATTTTAGGGGTATGGGGCATGGGGCATGGGGAGATGAGGGAGCAGGGGAGAAAATCTTCCCCTCTGCCAAGAACTGCTTCTTCCCAATGCCCTGTTTGGCCAATGCCCAATACCCAATGCCCAAAATAGTTATGTTTTTCTAGCCAACTTGTGAAGAATTAGCAGCGTCGTGCTGTGATTTAGCAGGCTCGATTTGCTTGGGTTCCAATTCGGCGGTAGTTTTTACAGCTTCTTCTAATTGTTCGGCTTCTTTTTGAAACTCACTTTGAAATTCCTTAGAAGCTTCTTGAAAGCTGCGAATTGTTTTGCCGACGCTGCGGCCAATCTCTGGTAACTTCTTTGGGCCAAAGATTAACAGTGCTACTACCATAATTACTGCCATTTCTGGTAGACCGATACCAAATATATTCATTTTTTTATCTCCGATAAATCCTAAAACCACTATATAGATTTACATATTTATGTAGTCTACTCAATAATCGCCTATTATGGAAAGCGATCGCCCCACAAGAAAGTGATGTCTTATGTCACTGACAATTAAATATTCAGTCTAGTGTAGTGAACCAATTATTTACAGCATATTGTACCTTGGTGAGGTACAGATAATCGTAGAGGCGCATAGCTATGCGCCCCTACCGGTGTACTTCATTTACTTGAAATATGCTGTATGTAGAGTTGAGCAACTGTTCGGTTTGCATCTACCTCTAAATTCACTCTCTGCTAGCCAAAATCGCTAAGAACAACCTATGAAACGGAAAAACTAGAACATCAGCGAGTTGAGCCACTAGGCGAACAACGGTGTCAAGCAACAAAACAAGGTTTAAGACTAGCAAGTAATAAAGATGAACTAGGAAGTTACCAACCATGACACAATCTCTACAAAAACTATTTACATTTAATGAATTTTTAGAATTTTTAGAAACACAACCAGAAAATATCCGATATGAATTACATGATGGAGATATTATTCAAACGCCGCCACCATCAGGTAAGCACTAGCTAATTGTAGCTTTTTTAACAGTTATTTTAGGTTATGAATGCCTTCGCCTTAAACTTTTTTACGGTATACCTAAAACCGCTACAGTGAAACCAGGAAATAAAACGTCAGGGTACTATCCAGATGTTTTATTAATGAATTTTTCAAACTTGGGCAATGAACCACTATGGAAAAAACAATCAATCCTTAGTAAACCAGAATCAATACCATTAGTGATTGAAGTAGTCAGTACTAACTGGAGAGATGATTATCATAAAAAGTTTGCTGATTATGAAGAAATGGGTATTCAAGAATATTGGATTGTGGATTATGCAGGTTTGGATAGCAAAGAATTGATAGGCGACCCCAAACAGCCAACAATCACAATTTATTATTTAAGTGATGAAGGTGAATATAGGGGAAAACAATTTAGAGGTACAGACCGCATACAATCGCCTACATTTTCCGAATTAAATTTAACTGCTCAACAAATTTTTCAAGCTGGAGGTCTGCCAAATTGACCACAAGCCAATGTAGCCTCTCTACTTCTTCCGTCTTTTTTACTTGTGCTAGTAACCATATAATAATCAGATATTGACGACTTTCTACCACGTCTTTCGTCTCACAGTAAAGCTGTTCCAACTCACCAATATCTATAGGACTCCTATTTGGTTGGGTGAAAATAACTGCGTACACTTTACTCTTTTATAACCCTGTTACCTATTGCCTATTGCCTCTTGCCTGCCTATACAGTTCAGTTTATTAATCAAATCGGACTACTATAAATGCGTGGCTATACTGATTCTTTTTGGCATACTTCTTAGTTCTCATCCTTACTTTTATCATAAGTAATTATCCGAACATGATATGACTCCTGAATTCTGACTTCTGAATTCTGACTCCTGACTCCTAACTCCTAACTCCTAACTCCTAACTCCTAACTCCTAACTCCTGAGTAACAAAAAAACCCGGACTAGCCGGGTGTGAGTTCATTCGCGATCAAAATCAGATAAGTGTGTATCAATTAGCGTCCTAAACTCCGCCAATCAACATTCACATCCTGAATCAAGATTGTTTTATTGTAAAGTTGCAGAATAATCAGCAGAAACACAAAAAACAGCAAAATAAAAACAGCCATTACAGGGGTAGTACCCCAACCTGGTGCCACTTTCCCATACTCAGAGTTCAGCGGTCTCAGGATATCTCCCAACCTAGTCCTTTGTGCCATAGTTCACCTAAGATTACTTGCCCAAGCTTTTTTTAATCTTCTGTAATATTCTATAAGAATAGCACTCATAATCAATCTTAAAATTATGGAACCTGCAATAGTTCTTAGCATTTCTGTAGCTGCTGTTTTGATTGCCATTACAGGCTATGGAATTTATACATCTTTTGGCCCTCCCAGTAAGCAGTTGAGCGATCCTTTTGAAGATCATGAAGACTAGATTGGGCATTGGGCATTACATCGGTGGAAAAGCAAGACTGACCACCGACTAAAGAATAGTGCCTTACCCAAGCCTGGGGTTAGTCGCTGGTGTCACCTTGAAACTAGCGATTTTCCAAGGCTGTATTGTCAAGATTTGTTGCCCAGATGAGAATTGGGCAGCATCAGCAGCAGAACGCTCTAACAAATCTACCGTATTTCCGAGAGTTATTCCTAAATCACTTCGCACACATAACTCGGCTGTTTCTCCGTGACATTCATAACACCGCAGAATTAACTCCTGTGGATCATCTTCTGCTGGCTTCAAAGCCATCAAAATCAGATTTGCGGATGACAAATTTAAAAAGCTTGCTGAGTGTTGAGTGTTGAACGGCACTTGCTCCATTTGGGGAAACCCCAAGACCGCAGTGGCTCCTGTTAACTGGTGACTGGGGAGTGGGTTTACTATCACTTGTAGGGGTGTATTCAATTGATAGCCATGCTGTACTGTATGGGCTGATTGCCAGGTATTGGGGTGGGGATATAAGGCATAGGTGAATTCATGGAAACCTCGGTCGGCTTCGGGGTCTGGCCAATTGGGGCTACGTAGTAGTGTGAGGCGCAATTGATTCAGCTTGGCATCGTAACCATATTTACAATCATTGAGTAAACTTATTCCGTATAAACCCTCGTTTGTTTCGCTGGTTAAATCAGCCCAACGCAAGGCTGGTACTTCCCATTTTGCTTTTTCTGCGGGGGTTTGGGGTTGAGTGGGACGGCGAATTGCGCTACAAGGAATTTCATAGGTAGCGAAGTCTGCTTCAATGTTGAGAGGAAAAGCAGCTTTTACCAATACCTGATTTTCTTGCCAGTTGACTCTAGAGGAAATTTTCAGCACAGGGGAACCAGCTTGGAGAATATAATCTTGGCAAAATTCTGAATTACCCAACTGACGCACCACACGCAGACGATTTTCCACTACACCTTGTTCTACCCACTCAATAGATTGAAGATTGCTTGCGGGTAAGGGATGTTGGGCATAGTTGGGGTCTATGTTCCAAGCATCCCAATATTGACCGCTATCTTTAAAAGCTTGCAGTTGGTTTCCTGCACCATTCAAAACTTCGCGTTGATAAGTTTTGTCAAAAACACTTGATAAATCTCCCGTTTCAGGATTTATGACGACTTGCAGAAATTCATTTTCTAGAACCCATTGTGGGGATGTAGCTTTAGGTTCGTCCAGGGTGGGAGATGAGGGGGAAAGCCAAAAGAGGCGGTAGCCTATGGGTGGGATGTCGGGGGCGAGAAATAGTAAAGTTGATGGTTGAGATAATTGAGAGACAAGCAACTGGCCGGAAGTATCGTAAATTTGCCATTGTTGGGTAGTTGTTGCTGGTGCGGGTAAGGTGATAGAAACTACCTCAGAACGCTGCCAGTTGAGAGAATTGAAAATAAAAATAGGTAAACTATTGGGTTTTGGTGGTTGTGGTAGGGTAATGTGAGATGCGATCGCCTGCAATGATTCTTGTAATATCTTCGTTCCTGTTTGTTGAATTTCTTGCCATTCAACCAAGGCATCTTGATAAACTTGGGTAATGGAAGAACCAGGCAAAATATCATGAAATTGTTGAAATAACACCTGTTTCCAAGCAACTTCGATTTCGGCTTTGGGATACGTCACACCACAGCTAATGTTTGCCAAAGTTGCAAAGAGTTCTGCTTCATACAATAAAGTTTCACAACGACGATTCCAGCGTTTTTGGTCTGCATGGGTAGTGTAGCAGCCACGATGGAATTCCAGGTAGAGTTCGTCATTCCAAGTGGGGAAAGAAGAGGACAGGGAGACACGGGGACGCTCTGACGCGGGGACATTTTGATTCTCTGCGTCGTCGCGTCTCTCTGTATCTGCGTCTGTTCTATTCTCCGCGTCAGAGCGTCTCCCCGTCTCCGTGTCTTCTTCCTTGATTTGCTGTAAATACTTTTCGGCGGTGGTAAATTCTAAATCTGGGAAGAAGGGGGATTTTTGCCAGCGTTGGGCGGTTTCTAACATATCACGGGTGGGGCCGCCGCCGTGGTCGCCGACACCGGGAAGCCAGAGAGATTCTGGTAAGTTTGTTTGATTTTGCCATTCTAGGGCGTATGATGCCATTTTAATTGGGTCGATGGCTTCACCGATGGTTGCAGACATGAAACTAAATACTTGACTACCATCAGGCGATCGCCACCAAAAAGCACCATAATCAAATTTAGTAGTATCGTTCCAGCGTAACTTTTGGGTGACAAAATACTCAACTCCAGCATTAGCGAAAAACTGCGGTAAAGTTGCACAAAAACCAAAAGAGTCTGGAACCCACACCACAGGGGAAAGTTTGCCAAATTTTTCTTGTATGTATCGCTGACCATACAATAGCTGACGCACAATCGATTCACCAGCAATCAAGTTTAGTTCCGGTTCTACCCACATTCCACCGAGAACTTCCCACTTTCCGGCTGCTACTTGTGCTTGAATTGCTTTAAATAAATCCGGGCGATGTTCTTCAATCCAAGCATAAAGCGCCGGAGTGGAATGACAAAAAATTAATTCTGGAAAATCTGCTTGCAACTTTAACACTGATTCAAAAGTGTTTTGTGCTGCATTCCAAGTTTCACTCACAGGCCACAACCATGCTAAATCTAGATGAGCGTGACCAAGCAGGTAGATTTTGGATTTGAGATTTTGGATTTGGGATTGAATTAGATTTTGCCTTAACGACTTTACCCACTCTTTTGGCTTTGCATCTGGGCGGTTGGTTATGTTTCTCACTGCTTCTACCAAAACATCCGACTTTTCTGGTGCAAAGTTTTGCAAATAAAGCTGTAAAACAGCCAACTCATCAGCCACAAAACCCGGATCGGGATTATCATCATCATTAGACTCATAAATAAGGAGCGATCGCACTAAAGCACCATCACAATGTCCCGGACTGACTAGCCGCAATGCAACAATCAATTCTTCCCCCGGCGTTACCTTGCGACTCAACAGCACTCTCGGCGAACAATCAAATAAATCACCCTCCAGCGCTAACTCTCCATTCACATAAATTTCAGCAGCATCAGCCCACCAAAGTAACGCCAGTCGCAAAGATAACCCAGTGACGGGATAACCATGTAAGTCTTGGGGAACAATTAATTTTTGCCCTAACCATAGAACTTTTTTCCCCCCTGTCCAAGCAATATGTTCCTTTGCGTTCAATTCTACAGGTTGCCAATTAGATAAATTAACCGCTGTCACATCAGTAATCATCTCGTCAGATTCTCGGTATAACCAAGTAGACTGAAGATTCACCTGAGAAAAAGAGCGTAATTGCTCAATAGCTTCTGAGATTAAATTGGTTTGAGATTCAGAGATAATTTGAGTCATATTTTCGCTAAAATGAGGGCACACAATCATTAACAGTTTGTGGTTTTTATTGTTCGGCGGGAGTCTCACAACTAAACAAGACTCGAACTCAAAAATTACTATTATGTCTTCTGGTTCTTCTGGTCGTTATCAAAGCAGACTATTTAATTTTGTCCACCAGCAATCTCGGCGGTTGACACAACAGTGGGGAAACAGCTTCCGGCATTTACAAGTTGCCACTAAGTGGGGTGTGGAATTGCTACTTTACCCAGTGTATCTACTGTTTCAATCATCTGAAGCAGATGCGAAAACGCTACACACCAAAGAACCACAATCCAGGCTGAATTTACCATCAAATGATACCGATTTTCAGCCAGAGAATCATTTAAATGTTGATACTCCCATTGAGCAGGTATTAGAGACAGTTTATTATCTGTCATCGGAGGAGGTAGTGGCTACTCCGAAACAAAATTCTCAAAGTTTCAATCCTTTGAGCTTTTTGGGAATTTTTTGGGAAAAATCTATTTCTAAAAAATCCACAGACACTAATATTATTCATTCTCCAACTATTACAGATCTTGCCACCGCAAGTATCCAATCTTCGTCCCCAGAAAATTCTCTCAAACAGCATCTTGCAACTATCCAAGGAGTTGCCACTAATTTACTGAATCGAAATTTAGTACTTGTCACCACTGGCAATGAAATTCTCGATATTTTAACACCCCAACAGCAGGCAAAACTAGAAGAAAGAATTATTAATGAAGTTGCTCGTTATTGGCAGTCTTGGCGATTAATTCAAGCTCAAAAAGACAAAGAATTATTACCACAAATTGATGGTTTATTAGCAAAATTAACTGGAGAAAATCCGCTTAAAATACCGATTCTACCAGGCACAACATCAAACAATTCACTCAACTCCAGTAAATTATTCACATTTTTAGATTTAGCTGTCGCCACAGTAGAATCAAAGGCTTTAATACCCGTTCAACAAGGTAGCCAAAAAATCATCCAAGTAGCCCAAACTCAGTTAAATGTATTTATCTATGGAAAAGAACAGTTAACTGCTAAGGGAGAAATGGCAGTTGCTACAGACGATATAGAAACTCATACATTCAATGTCCAGGCTTTAATTGAAGCTGCGCTAAATTACTTTTTTGGCGTTAGGAATCGAAAAACACTGGAATCAACAATTGCTGACAATCAGCAAAATAGATTATTATTTAGTTACCCAAAAAAAGCTTTATTTAAAAATCGTAACCTGCCAAACCAAGATTTAACAAACGATCCTTGGTTAACGTGGAGTGATTTATTTGGCAATGGCGAAAAAGTTACTGACCAAGCAGTTCCAATTCCTGAAAACACGACTCCTGCTTTAACTGCAAGTTTATCAACAGGGATTTTCTGGCCAAAAAATTTGCATCGACAACAGCCGAAAGCCAAATCAGAATTAGTACAAAGGAAAAAAATAACTCGTCATCTCACCTCAATTCGCAAAACATTTGCAAAAGTTACCTCTTTCCAACAAACTCAAAAGGCGATTTCGCAAGTTCATAGCAAAACTCATAAAGGGGAAATTTCTCAACAGCGGTTTTCTCAAACCACCGAAGTTGAAGCACAGCCAGACTGGATAGAAACCAAAGCAACTACAATGGGTTATGAAAAACATCCTCTAGAGAAAATTCTAGAATGGCTCGATGCTGTTATTCTTTGGCTAGAAGAAATATTTGCGAAGCTTTTTCAATCGTTACAACGAGTGTGGCAAGGCAATAAATAATTCGTAATTTGTAGTAAACATAGTGACGTGGCAAGCCTTTAATGTTGCAAGCAAATTTCTTGTGGTGTAAGCTCTCTAGCCCGCCCCGGACGACCGAGACGCCCATCCCACAAGAGTCAAGATCGTGTACTTAACAGGGAACAGGGTTAAAAGCTGATTAATATATAGCTTTGTTTTGAAAACTTGTACTGAGTTAGCTGCAATCTGCTGTACGTAAAAATGATATTTGATTTTTGACAAAAAACTTAGTATAATTTTATTCCTTTTTATTTATTCCCTCGTTCCCTTTTGAAGATGTCCATTTCTCAATTTGGACGAAGTTGATATAGTTTAGTGTTAAATATACTTTAATAAAGTGAAAGTTATTGTTTACTCGAAATATTTCAATTTCAAAAATCCACTAGATAAACCAAAGATTGAAACTTTTGTGGTGGATGTACCGCAAATTCCTCAAGTAGGTGAAACAATTGTTGTTGAAAGAATTTCACCCCAAAAGCAGTTTGTGATTATTTTTGAGTATATTGTGACAGCAGTTCAGTTTAATGCTTCTAAAGAATCGGCTGATTCAGCAGATGCTCAAGTAAGTGCATTTTTAAATCACTGTTGGGAGGGAACATCAAATTTCAAGATTACCAAATTTTTAGAAAAGTGATTTTTCACCACAACATATGATTGAGGAAATGACGTAGAGGTTTTAAGCTTGTTGGTTCCTGATAATTAGTTGGTAATAAACTCAGCATGGCTTTTTCTAGAGTTTGCAAAGCCACCTCTACTTGTTGGCGTTTTGGTCTGGTTGTGGAGGGAAATTGTAATGGTTCGCCTATCCTTATAGTTAATTTTTTTCTCAAATAAAGGTCATGAGTGCCAATGAGTGCAATGGGAATAATTGGTACGCCACTACGCAAAGCATAAATTATAGTGCCACGCTTTAATGGCAGATGCAACTGAGCTTCAACTGTTCCCAATTTTCCTTCAGGAAACAGAATCATGCCATCACCACGAGCCAAAATTGCTAAAATAATGCGGTCTATTTGTCGCAATGTGTGTATATCTTCCCCTGTGGGTACTGTGTGTTCGATCGCTGCGGCTAAATCGATTAAATCTTCTCTTCCTGCTTTAGCCGCTTCCATCACAGCTAGTTCTTCTTTCCATATCCTTTTGAGAGGAATTACACCTCCGGCAAAACCCAGGATCAAGCGCTTCCACCACTTATTATAAAGAGTACGAGCATCGCCAAGAATATAGTAATAGGGTTGGGTGGGAAGTTCCGCTAATAGAAGTAATGGATCGATATGGTGGAGATGGTTAACAGCTAAAATTGCTGGTTGTTGGGGTATATTGTTGCGGTGTTCGACTTCCACTTGGAATAAAATACGAATGAGCGATCGCAATACAAATTGACGTACCCAAGGATTGACTCTAGGTTCACAATTTTGTTGATTTGTGGCTTCTAGACAATTGAGTGTTTCCTGAATAATTTGACGAACAGCGCCATCGCCAGCTGCGGCTAAACCTTCCTTTACGCGCTTAATACTCGCATCGGTTACAGGCGCTAAAATTTGTGATTGCTTATTATTTTCTTGCTGATGACTCGATGTCAAAAGATTGTCGATGGGAAATTTGGGATTTTGCATTGACCGCACCGATAAACGTATGGCGGCTGTGTCTGCATTCATCCTAGCAAAATCTCTCAAAAATCAAGCTCATACGGTTTTGTTTCGTAACTTCCGTTAAACATAGTAATTCTTCCTGAAGATAGAAGCGATTTTCTTGACAATGTACCTTGATAGCTAGTAGTTAATTGGTAACAAGGGTAACAAATTAATCTCATGAGCCATCATCAAGCAGGTACATTTGAAGGTACAGGAAAGTTAAAACTGTATTACCAAAGTTGGTATCCAGAAGAAAAGGTAAAGGCGATATTAGCGATCGTACATGGATTGGGGGCGCACAGCGATCGCTACGATAACTTAATTAAACATTTTATACCTAAACAATATGCTATCTACGGTTTTGATTTGCGCGGTCATGGGCGTTCCCCTGGTCAAAGAGGCTACATTAATGGTTGGAGTGAGTTTCGTGAAGATTTGCGAGCTTTTTTAGAATTAATTAAAACCCAAAACCCAGGAAAGCCAATTTTTCTTTTAGGTCATAGCTTAGGCTCAGTGATTGTTTTGGATTATGCTCTGCGTTATCCCCAACAACCATCTACATTGCAAGGTGTAATTACCTTAGCACCAGCTTTGGGAAAAGTCGGAGTGTCAAAAACTCGGTTACTTATAGGAAAATTGCTTTCCCGTATTTGGCCGCGTTTTACTTTAAACACAGGACTAGATCTTTCCGGTGGTTCGCGGGATGAGAAAATTTTAGCTGCTTATGCTCAAGATTCTTTGCGCCACACCAGAGGTAGTGCGCGTCTAGCTACAGAATTCTTTGCTACTGTTGATTGGGTTAATGCCCATGCTACTGATTGGCAATTACCATTGTTGATACTCCACGGTGGAGCAGACCGAGTAACTCTACCTGAAGGAGGAAAAATTTTTTATCAGCGTGTGAGTTACTCGGATAAATCTAGAATCGAGTATCCAGGTGCTTATCACGAACTACAAAACGACCTGAATTATCAAGAAGTACTAGCTGATTTAGAAAATTGGTTAGAGCGACATTTACCATCTACAACAGCACTGCGAGGTGAAAGTGTTAATTTGGAGTTTCCTAGTTCTTAGAACCTAAATTTTAAAACTAGATCGGGCATAATTATCAGCTATGTTAGACAAAAACGGATTTGAAGACAGAGCATTAGCTCCAAATTACAGCTTTAGAAAGTATAAGTAGACTCAAACTCATAGTGAGTTTTGGTTTTAAAAACCCTATCTATATAATAATGATAGCGCTATACCAATAACCAGCAAATAGAATCGATTTTGTTCAATCATTGAATAAACTCAACTTTGAGATAGCTCTACAAATACTGATGTGTCAAAAAATATTTACAAAAAACCATACTCTTAATTTAGTTAGTTAAACTAAAGTCATGTATCTTACACTACGACCAATAACCTAAGGTTGATTATCACTATGTAATTGTTAGAACTTCGCTAAGAATTGAATCATACAAATTTTTTCGTCGCACACAAGAAATAGCAATTAGCTTATGACCAAGATAATTTCAATTTTTAATAATAAAGGTGGAGTAGGTAAAACAACGATTCTATGGAATCTTGCAGACGCAATAGCACGAAAGGAAAAACGTGTATTGATGATTGATTTTGATCCACAGTGCAATCTGTCTTTAGCTGTCTTGGGCACTGATATCTTTACTAAAACATTACCAACCCAAAATGTACCCTATGGAACTACCATCCGAGCCTACCTACAAAGATTTTTGCAAAATACAGGTGGATTTGAGTTTTTCAGCCACAAAGGTCTTCATACACACTCTAAAGCAGAGATTGTAGCTGGTGATTTTTGGCTAAACGTTTATTCTGAATCGCTAAGTGTTGGTTCTGATTTGCTTACAGGTACTGGTGTAGCTAAGTATGTTGTACTCCGCGACCTGATTGATTTTGCGAATAAAAGAAATGACGTAGAACCTTATGACTACGCATTGATTGACTTACCTCCTTCATTTGGTGCTTTGGTAAGAGCTGCACTCTACTCCTCTGATTATTTCATTGTTCCATGTACATCAGACACCTTTAGTGCATACTGTGTTGGACTAATAGGTGAAATGCTCCCTGGTTTCTTTCAGGATTGGCACAGTGGTTTTCAGCGATTTAAATCTTCTAACCCCTATTTGACTCAGTACGACGAATTAGGCTCTCCGAAGTTTGCAGGGTGGATTTTCAACGGTTTTGATACTCGAAATAACCAATTAGTAAAGGCAGATCAAATTCACCACGATAAAATTTCTGATTCAATTAAAACGGATCTTATTCAAAGACTAAATGGTAACCTGTGTCTGGGACTTCCAAATAATTATCAAATTGGACAAATTGAGGATATGAATGTGTTAGTTCAAAACAGTATTTGGCAAAATGTCCCTGTTTCTCAACTGAAAAATTTCCGCCCGATAAAAACATTACAAGGTAGTGGCAACTGGGCTTGGAATCAGCTCGAACAGATTTCTCTTCTTAAAGATAGCTTTCGAGAGCTAGCTGATAATATAATCAAATATTGCATTTAAAATCATCTGCTTTGTGATTCTTACCTTTGAGTAAGCTTCACCTAAAACCCAAAACTTACAAACTCATTAGAGTAAGTAAAATTCGTTAAAACGATCGCATTTAGTTCCATCAAACAAGTGATCACAGCTTTAAAAATAACAATTACAGTTTTGATATTGTGGGGTGTAATGAGTGAGTGCGATCGACAAAACGCAGTTAAGATATTAGTGTCTATGACGTAAAACACTTCTAAGGACGATCCTCATAAATACTTTCACGAGTCACAGCATTATCTGATAGTACAGGTAAATTGGCTCCAATACACGCTGCAAACTCTTCGATTAACCAATCTGCGACTACTTCAAACTGATCATCATTAACTTGACCTTTGCGGTATTGGTCTTGAAAAATTAACTCTTGAAGATATTCACTGACTGAACCATAACCGCCTTTAGCGACTTGTTCGTCAACAAAAGCTTTCATCAATTCAGGTAACAAAATCTGAAACTTGGTCATACCTTAATAATTCCGTTGAACTGGTTTTATCTACTATGTTACCAAGGCCATCGCACATTAAAATTTCAACTCAGTTATTGAAATTTTTCACATCATATTTTAATTATCGGAACAAAAAAACATCCGAACAAAAAATTAAGTAAAGGCCAAAATTATTGATACTAGCTTGTTTGTTCAGGTATTTCATATTCGTAGCGAGAGACAAAAAAAGCACCGACTTGTCTGTCACTGTGATAGCGAAAACCAAAGCTTTCATATACTGTTCTCAGCTGCGGACGCGAAGCTTCACAATCTAAACGTAAGTAAAGTTTACCAAGTGTTTGTGCGCGTTCAACAGCCCAAGCTAGTAATGCCGAGGAGACTTTTCCGCCAGAATAACGTCGTCGGACTGCAAGACGATGTACAAATGCTGACTCTTGTTGGGGGATGTCCGGCCAGAAAACTAAATCTTCTAGTTGAAACTTGATTGTACCAGCTGGTTCACCCGCCCACTCAGCGATGAAAAACAAACCATTAGCAACATCTTCAGAGATATATTCTGGTGAAAGTTCGCTATCATGCCACAAAGGTATACCACGCTGCTGGAGCCACAAAGCTGCTTCTAACAAGATATCTGAGACTATAACAGTATCTTGTGTAGTTGCTTGGCGAATTGAGATGTACATTTAGTTATTAATTATAAGCTCAATTAAATGACAGTCAAATCTATAACAATCCCAAATAATTTGTGAAATATTACATGTTAGAGTTGTTGACTGTTAACCGTTGACAGTTAATAGTCAAAATCGATATTTTTTACAGATGAAATAGGATTGTTATCTCTGTATCAATATAATTATAAATATGATACATTAAATCAATTATACATTTTAATTTTTTCAACATATTTTAATTTTATTTACCAATGCAAAATCTACTAAAAATCCTATCTAAAACTGATTCTGTAATTTCTTCTCCAGTAATTTCTCCTAGTGCTTGAATTGCACCGCGTAAATCAATTGTCCAAAAATCAAAAGGTAACTGTTGTTCAATAGTTGCTTGTACCTGTTGCAAGGAAATTTTGGCTTGGGTTAAGGCTGCTGCTTGCCTTTGGTTAATAGCTAAATCCATATCGGCAGCTTGGACTTTTTCAGCTTTAACTATTTGTAAAATTGCTGTTTCTAAAGCATCAATACCTTGATTTTGAGCAGCTGAGGTAAAAATTTGAGATTTGCCATCTGGTATTTGAGACTGAAGATTTTTACTTTGACTTTCTTGTACTAAATCAATTTTATTAATCACTAAAATTAACGGACGGTGTTGCACTTGTTGGTAAATTTCTTCATCGTCTTGAGTCCAACCTGCTGAAGCGTCAATGGTGAGCAAAACTAAATCGGCTGCATTTGCCGCACGGCGCGATCGCTCCACGCCTATTTTTTCTACTTGGTCTGTTGTTTCCCGAATTCCCGCAGTATCAAGCACCTGCACGGGAATTCCCCCCACAACTAACTGGGATTCCACCACATCGCGGGTCGTACCGGGTAAATCTGTGACAATGGCGCGATCGCTCTGGCTCCAAGCATTCAATAAACTCGATTTACCCACATTCGGACGCCCGACAATTGCCACTTTTAACCCAGTGCGTAATAATTCACCTTTGTCTTTGGTTGCCAGCAACTGAGAAATTTCTGCGGCAATTTTCTCAATTTCTGATATTATTCCTTTATCATCCAGCGGAGGAAGATCTTCCTCAAAATCAATTCGAGCTTCGATTTCTGCCAAAATATCCAAACAGTTAGCGCGTAACTGCCGGATTGGATGAGCTAATTTTCCTTGCAAACCAGCTAAGGCAGTTTGGGCAGCTTGGGGCGATTTTGCTCCCACCAAATCAGCAATACCTTCAGCTTGAGTTAAATCCAATCGCCCATTCAAAAAGGCGCGGAGGGTAAATTCTCCCGGTTGAGCCAACCTTGCACCATTTTCCAAACACAGTTGTAACACCTGCTGCACTGCCATAATTCCCCCGTGGCAATGAAATTCCACCACATCTTCACGAGTGTAAGAACGGGGTGCCCTCATAATTAACAACAAAGCTTCATCCACCAATTGTTGCGTTTGGGGATGGCGGATATAACCGTAGAGAATTCGGTGAGTTTGCCAAACTTGTTGCCCTGGTGTGTGAAACAGAGTTTGGGCGATGGACATTGCTTGGTCACCAGATACCCGCACAATCCCCACACTACCTTGTTGGGGGACAACAGCAGTGGCGATGGCGGCTATAGTTCCAATAGTGGCAAAGAGTTGGGACATCAGGGCTTTTGATTTAAAGTGAGGAGTTAGGAGTTAGGAGTGAGGAGTAAAGTCAGGAGTTAGGAGTGAGGAAGTAAACTCAGGAGTTAGGAGTAAAAATCATAACTCATAACTCCTAACTCCTAACTCCTCACTTATAACTCTTAACTCCTAACTTTCTAAATGGTAAGTATTTAGACCATTGGGATGGCAACAGCCAAGGTAAAATTTATTTGGAAGCTAATGTTTGAAAATTAAGAAGTTAAGAGTTGAAATTATAACTCATAACTTTTAGAGAGAGGAATTCACTGTGGAGCAAAAAATTAACTGCGCTGTAGCCTGTGTTAACGGCTGCGTTTTAGGGGATAAATGCCCTAATATTGAGTTTAGAGAAGCAGCTGCCAAATTTGTTGAAGAGACTTCTTTAGACAAAATGTTGGAAATGGCTGAAGAACGTCTGCGGAGAAAAATGACGGAACCGCCAAAATGGGTTTTTCCTGAAGATCCCTAGCTTTCAGCATTTACATTAATCAATATCTTAGCATTTTTACGGCATTTTAATTGCTGTATGGTTCTACATCCCCTGATTAAAAATACAGGGGTTTTTAACTTTTAATTCTAGTTGATAATCAAGTGGGGATGAATAAAAAAGTGGGAAAGTAATCATAATTACTTTCGCAAAAAGTTAGTTTAGCTATTAGTTATTATCAAACAGAATACATACGTCATATCATGTCCGGTTGAAGACTTATTATTAAGACTGACGCGGAGACGCGGGGAATTTTTTTGATAAGTGATTAGGCGGACATGATGTCAATCGTCAGAATTCAATCTGATATTTTGTACGACTGGCGGATAGCGCAGCCTAAAGCCTGCGGTATGGCAACTCTTAGAGACGCTACGCGTAACTGGCTTAAGAGCAAAGGTACACTTAGAACGAGTCTTCGAGCGTATTGATTCTGTATTCTGAATTCTGAATTCTGAATTCTTCTTCAAAACTTTTCGTAGATGACCTCATAACCCCATATAGCTTTGTTCTAAATATCCAACCCAACCACCGTTAACTCTGGTGGATGTTCAACATTAAACTGGTAATATATCTCTCGCCGCTCTTGTGGTGCAAGAGTTAATTGCCATTCTAAAACACCCATTTCCCCAAGTTGAATTTGCGGGTTAGAACGAATCAAACGTACTTTAATTTGTTCGTTGCGGCTAACAGGTAATTGTTCAGTTACTTGCAAACTTGCTGCTTTATCAAGTAAGTTAGTAATTATCAACCGATAGCTATAATTAATCCGCCGCTGGTTGCCAATTAATTTTTTATCTACCAGACGTTCAACTAAATCGCGTTCAATTTTTAAACCTTCATCAATTCCTAAATTAAGTTTAAATTCTTGACCTGGTGCAATATTATCTAATCTAGTAGTACCAATAAAAACATTGTTGCGAAAAATATTTGCTTTGCCTGGTAACAAAGTCGCACCGCTGGGACTATTTTTCACATTCGCTTGCAGATAAGCAAAACTTACCAAGCGCGGCATTGCTGCATAATCAAATTTACAAGGATAGTCATCATTAAATATTGTTGTTTTATGTGGTGCGCCATCACTGGGAATATTACCGCCACCATTTAATTTAAAAGTAACTACACTTCCTTCTTTCGATACTTCTGCTGTAACACTTTCTGCTGCTATGAAACTATCCTCTGTAACTTCTTCTTCTTCTTGTATATCGGCTCTGGCTGCGGCAGGTGGAGGTGGTATGCTGGGCAGTAGTGGTGGATGTGCGGCAAATCGTTGTCGTGCTATTTGTGGACGTAGACTATCAATATACCAAGGTTGAAGTTTGGGTGGAAGTGTACCCAATCCGGGTTTTGCAGTAGAAAGAGTGAGACTTGCACCAATCCAATCTTCGCCGCTGCTTTGAGTAATTTCTGCCAAGTAACTCAAATGCACAATATCGCTCGTAGTGCTAAAGCGCAAGTCATATAATGGAGTCCAACTGGCGCGATTCACCAAGTATGATACTTCCAGTTCAAATTCGCCTTCACCAGCAACTTCAACTGCTACAACTAAGCTCAAACTTTCCTTGGGATGCGGTGTTTGGATTGTTTGCAATGAGGTATAGAGTGCTTGCAGTTGTTTGTCTAATTCCTGCTGTTGGGCTTTGCATTCTCCAGAACCAATGGCATATTCACTATACTGGCTGCCAAGAAAGTTGAGAAAATCCAAAGTTTCGCTCAGACTGAGATTTTTCCGCGACAAACTCTGGGAAAAAGGTTCTTCTGTTTTTTCCCGTAAGCCTTCGATAAACCTAGATTGCAATGCCAAAGCATCAATTTGGGCTTGCAGGTGGCGTTTTTCGGCTTCTAGTTGCTGAATTTGCCTAGTCAAATGTGCTACACGTTCTGCCACAGGTTCAGTAGTGTAAATGCGATCGCTACTCACTCCCAGCAACCGCACTCCCACCGTACCATTACCGCTAACCCTTACAGACTCAGATTCTAGAGTCACTGGCACTGGGGTAATTACTAATTCCCGTTCTATTCCTGTTAAAGAAACTACACCCCGCCTTGTCACCAATGCTCTATCAGCGTAGACTGTAACAGCAACAATCTCACTTCGTACTGTTTTGCGCCAAGACTGTATTTCCGGGTTAACCACCGCTAGTTTTCCCCCATTTTGAATGGTTCGCTGGTTAATTTTTAATGTTTCCTGGCCTGAGCGTCAACCCCTTGGGGAATTGAAAATTAAAAATCGATCGTGGGAGATGGGGAATAGAGTCAACAGTCAACAGTTACCACTCCCCAATGCCCAATAAATATTTATCTGTTACCTGCTTCAACTGCACTATAAATATAAGTAGCGTTTTGCTCTACGATATTTTTGGCCGCAGCTAGTAAATAATCATAATAAGCACGAGCAACAATAGATAGCTGTTTCCCAGATGGGTAAACCATGTACCAATTTCGGTGAATGGGGAAATGTTGGACATCTAAAATGCTGAACTGTGAAGCGTCCAATAGTAAAGTATGACGAGATAAAACAGAAATTCCTAAACCACCGACGATCGCTTGTTTAATTGCTTCGTTACTTCCTAATTCCAACTTAACTTTTACCTTCACAGCTTGTTCGTCAAATAAGCTTTGCACAGCACGACGGGTTCCGGAACCTGGTTCCCGCATAATAAAAGGTTCTTCAGCTAGGCGGTGTATGGGAATATTTTTCTCATGGGATAAAGGATGATTTATTGGGGCAAAAACTATTAAAGGATTTTCTAAAAATGGTTGGCAAGTTATATCCATATTCTCTGGAATTTGACTCATAATATATAAATCATCCAGATTTTGAGACATCCGTTCTAAAATTTGTTCGTGATTCGTCACTTGTAATGAGATATCAATACCTGGATAAAGTTCGCAAAACTTCCCTAACAAACGTGGTATAAAATATTTCGCTGTTGTAATCACTGCCAACTTTAGTTGTCCTTGTTTTAGCCCTTTTAAATCTGCCACTTTCATTTCAAACTGGGCTATATTATCAAAAATTTGCCGACAAGTGGCATATAATTCTCTTCCTGCCTCCGTCAAATATAACCGCTTACCTACCTGCTCAAATAATGGTAACCCTACCGATTTTGTCAATTGCTTAATCTGCATGGAAACGGTAGGTTGGGTGAGAAATAATTCCTCAGCAGCACGAGTAAAGCTACTGTGCCGTGCCGCTGCCTCGAAGACTTTTAATTGGTGCAGCGTCGCTTGATTCAAGGGTAGTTCTCCTGTAAATAGCGATTCATAGATATATATCTAGTATTACTGAACAGCGGTCAATGATGTAGCGATGGTTATAGAAACTGATGAGTTTTATTAATTATAGATAAAACTCTATTATCGCTATTAGTAGAAAAATATTTGACTTATGGATTGAAGAAGCTATTATCAGAACAATAAGAAAAGCGTAAGATGCCTTCTAGCAGACGATGAATGTTGAATAATGAATGTGAATTTTTCACACTTTATCATTCATCATTCATCATTCCATACTTCTTCTGCAATTTTTGTTGGTAACTTCGTTAAATCTGGTAATCTTAACATTTCGATTTCCGCTACTTGCTCTTTAATATTTACAGGCAAGTTTAAGGGTTGACTTCGTTCTATCCAACAACTTGCTAACGGTAAAGTTTGTTCCATTTCGTCTAGGGGACGAGGAATCACCATCACAGCATTTAATTCCCCAATGCGTTCTGCCTCAAACATTCCTGCTTCCACTGCTACAGCAACATTGGCTACCGAACCACGAATAATCGCGGTACACAACCCCGCACCTATTTTTTCATAAGCTGCTAGATGCACATCAGCAGCTTTGAGCATGGCATCACAAGCGCCCACCATTGCTGGAAATCCCCGCGTTTCTACCAAACCAATTGCCTGATTACTCAAACGGCTGTGACTACCTTCCTCCATCAATTTAGTGAAACGAGCTGTGATGGGAAGCACAATATCTAAATTGGGATAAGGTCGAGGAATCACCAAACTAGAAACCAACTGGCCAAATTGTTCGGCAGTTTGAACGCCTGATTCTACAGCAAGGCGGACATCAGCAATTCCACCCCGAACGATGGCGGTGCAATGACCGCTACCAATCTTTTCATAGCCAACGAGGTGAACTCCAGCTGATTTGAGCATCATATCCGCCGTGCCAACGATCGCCGGGAAGCTAAGGGTAGAAACTAAGCCCAAGGCAGTATCCTTAAGGTCGTCAAATTGACCCGATGAACGCATAGTATTCATAGACTGTTGATTAAATGTTTCCATGTGAATTTTCCAAGATACGGAAAAAGCCGACAACTTACAATTAACACTTACTCGGACTAATCGTCAGAGTTTGGGTTGCTCAAGGATTGTCTATGGGGAAACAAAGTGGTCAACAGTCTGTTTATACTGCCTTGCCCATAAATTTGAGTCCCGAAGCTATTGGGGGATTCTGTGGTTGGTTGAGTTGGTTCTTCTGGGGCTGCTGGTTCTAAATTAGGTTCCGCTTCATTAACAGGTTTGGGTGGTGGTGGTGGAGACTGACTTTCAGCACTAGCGGAAGATTTAAAGAAAGAAAGCGATCGCCCTTTTAATTCTACAAAAGCCGAAGCGGAGAAGTTAGTTGAGGAAATTAACTTTTCTTCGCCTTCCCCCAAGCCATTATTGTTGTTGTTTTCTGCGCTTGTAGCAGGTGGATTATCTGGGGATGGACTAAGTTGTTTTGTTTGACTAATTTGCCGACTGGTGTCTCCCAAAATCGAACCTGGTGGAATTACTTGTCCGGGTTCAACTGAAGAATTGAAAACTGTTGTTGCTGAACCAATGCAAGCATTTGCTCCAATTTTGCCATTGCCAACCATCAAAAACCCGGCTCCCAGATTTGCCCCGGCTTCCACCTCTAGGGTTCCTTCATGAACTTGGAGAATCGACCCCATGCCAATACAGACTCCTGGGCCAATGATGATTTTGCTATTTCCAGCTGCTTGGAGTATTACCCCAGGTGCGAGTACCGCGCTTGGATGAACAGTCACCTCACCACTAATATAAGATTCAAAGTTGTTGCTGAGGCGCAGTGGCGGCACAGACATGGAAATTTAACCTCGGAAGGCAGAAGAAATTAGAGAGTTAAGAAGTGAAGAGTGAGGAGTTAGTTAAAAGTGAGGAGTTATAAATTTTAAGTTCAGAGCTATGAATTAACAATCTGTTTCAATTCCTAACTTCTAACTTCTAACTCCTAACTCCTAACTCCTAACTCCTAACTGCTTAAGGTCGTTGAATAATCGTTTCTAGTACCCGGCGCTTGGCTTTAGGGTCAATACCAATCAACCGTACATATTCTCCTGGGAATTCGCCAAGGAGTCCTTCTACCGCTGCGATCGCTTCTCTTTGTGAAGAGGCTTGAATTTGACCCGTACTAGTCCAAGAGCCTGTGCGGAAACGTCTTTGGTCTACGTGTTCGATGCTAATTTTATAGCCTCCAGCTAACAATTGTTTGAGCTGGTCTACTACTTCAGAATCTAAACGAGTACTGGTAGCTGTTGTGGTTGTCGAAGAGCCGCCACTGCTGGTGAATGAAGATTTCTGGCTACCAGAGGAAGCCACTTGACCGTTAGGACGTTGAATGATACTTTCTAGCACGCGCCGCTTGGCCTTGGTGTCAATACCAATTAAACGCACATATTCGCCCTGGTGGTTATCTATACATTCTTCCACTGCGGAAATCACTGCATTTGTGGAAGTTGCTTCAATTGGCTTGCAACTACTCCAAGAACCAGTGCGGAAACGGCGCTCATCTACGTGTTCGGTACCGATTTTATAACCACCAGCCAACAGTTGTCGGATTTGCTCTGCTGTTTCACTGTTAATTTTGCCACTGCCAGAGCCGTTACCATTGCTGTTGTGATTGCTGCTGTAGCTGCCATTGCCAGAACTAGCAGGAGCTTTAAAGGTGGTGGTAGGTTTGGCTTCACCATCAGGACGTTGGATAATGGTTTCTAATACCCGGCGTCTACCTTTATCAATGCCAAACAGCCGCACGTATTCGCCTGTGTGGTCTCTCAGACAACTTTCTAAAGAAGCGATCGCTTCACCTAAAGATCTCGGTTCGATGGGCTGGCAACTAGTCCAAGATCCTGTGCGGAACCGTCTTTGGTCTACATGCTCCGTGCCAATCTTATAGCCTTGCTGTAATAAATAGCGCAATTGCTCTATGGTTTCTGCACCCAAGCTATTACTTCCCACGTCATTACTCCTTTCCAACTCTAAAACAGTAATACCATTACCTGTATAAGATTTAGCCATTTCGTCCCGAATCGGCGCAATACATTTTACGTCCTCAGCACAGAGATAACCAGCTCGTAGTGCCTGATTAATCCCAACCACATGATGAGCGAATTCCTTATCCCGGTCTTGCACGTCTGGCAAGCGATCGGCTTGCTGTTGGGTGGTAATTATCGCTCCTGAAGGTATATACTTACCCGGCGGAATTTCTACGTCTTGAATCAAAGCGTGCATCATCACGATGCAACCTGCACCTACCCTGGCATTAAACACTGTAGAGCGAAAGCCAATGAAAGAATTGTCTCCAACATAAGCTGGCCCATGAATGAGAGCCATGTGGGTAATGCAAGCATTTTTGCCTATCCACACCGAGTATTTGTCTTGGTCATCGCCAACTACTCGACCTTGCTCTAATCCATGAATCACAACTCCATCTTGGACATTTGTGTTTTCACCAAGATAAAAAGGTGTGCCTTCATCCGCTCTAATCGTAGTCCCCGGAGCAACGATTACGTTTGCACCTATGCGTACATCACCAATCAAATTGGAAAATTTGTGTACGAAGGCAGTTTCATGGATGTCGGGTTCGGCTAAATTCCTTGACCACGGGGTTGGGGGGGCCGCCGTGCTGCGGACTACCATCGCGAGATTCCTCCTGAATTAAGTTATGAGTTATGAGTTATGAGTTATGAGTTATGAGTTATGAGTTATGAGTTATGAGTTATGAATTATGGGTTATGAGTTATGAGTTATGAGTTATGAGTTATAGGTTTTAACTCCTAACTCCTAACTTCTTACTCCTAACTCCTCACTCCTCACTCCTAACTTCTCACTTCTCACTTCTCACTGCTCACTGCTCACTCTTAACTTCTCTAACCGTTGACTATCTATATTGATCTTTTTTGCTGTAAATTAGGCGATCTGCAACGTGAATGGTGTCTATAATCGCCACCACTGCTGCATCTAATGGACGCTGTCCATTGCCATCGATTTGACGAGCGGCACTGCCACGAGTGACAAGTACCCACTCATCTATTCCTGCTCCCACAGTATCTGCCGCTACTTCATACTGTGGCAAGATGTTTCCCTCTTCATCCACCAATTGTAACAACAGTAGTTTCACACCTCTAAGACTTGGGTCTTTTTGCGTGCTAACTACTGTGCCGCGAACTTTGGCAACTTGCATTACAAATTATGGTCTTCTACCAAAAGGACGAATTGCATTGACATTTTCCCGGAATTGCTCTACATCTTCTGTATAACGAATTGGCAGGACATATTCTAAGTTTTCGTGAGGACGTGCAATGATATGAGTAGAAAGTACCTGTCCGCCGTTAACTCGCTTCACAGATTCAACTCCTGCGGCTACAGAAGCTTGAACTTCTGATACGTCTCCCCGCACAATTACTGTTACCCTACCACTACCGATTTTTTCATAACCCACCAGGGTGACGCGGGCTGCCTTCACCATCGCATCAGCAGCTTCCACTACCGCCGGAAAGCCTAGCGTTTCAACCATTCCTACTGCGATCGACATTAGTTTTAATTCCTATTTAAAGTTTTAGCTTTGGACACACTCAGATGATGATCGAAAAAACAACAAAAGTGCTAATTACTTTGTTAAACACCTTTTAGGTACGGAATTGTTCCACAGCCTCTGTATAACGTATCGGCAAGACATATTCTAGGTTTTCGTGAGGACGAGCAATTATATGTGTGGATAAAACTTCACCACCATTAACTCTTCTCGCCGCTTCCACGCCAGCAGCTACGGAAGCTTGAACTTCCGATACATCTCCCCTAACAATCACGGTGACACGAGCGCTACCAATTTTCTCGTACCCTACTAAAGTGACACGGGCTGCTTTCACCATCGCATCCGCAGCTTCCACGACTGCTGGAAAGCCCTTCGTTTCAATCATTCCAACTGCAATTGGCATCGCAGAACTCCTACAAAATTAATCCAATCAGTACTGTTATTTGAAATTTTTGACGGGGAGAGCTTGATCTTAATGAGCTAAGAAAACACTTCCAAATTAAGCATAGGAAAGCTTGGCGTCCCTGGCAATATAAATCACTATAATAGTTTATGATAAAAAAGTTTTAAAAAACTTAACAAAAATTTATCTGTCTCCAGAAGCAATTAAAGTTTACTGATTCCTAGAGCAGCCACTTATGCTTTATAATTTCTTTATTACATATACAAAACGAGATTCATAGCCAAGGCTAATCCGATGTGGGAAAAGACTAGCAGACGCTGTACCTTTTGCTGTCTCTATATTTCCCTAACTTTTGTTACATGTACAATGACTAAGTAAAAAACATATAAATTTTTCAAATATATTCAATAAATTACTTTGACCAAAGTAGAAATCAAATGTAAAAAGATGGATGATGTTAAGGCAAGTAAATGCTTTTGCTTATATAAAGTTATATATTAATCAACTTTAATAAGGTAAAATTAAGCAAAAATACTCCGAGGTTTTCGTTTAAACAATAGTAAACAAATGTAGAGGTTTTAGCAAATTAATTTAATCAAATTAAATAGTTGTCCGAAAGCTTTTTTAAAATTAAGGCTGAGTCGTCAAGGGAAATTTAAATGAGTCAATTTTTATTTTTAACGAGTTGGTTTGTGCCTTTATATAGCTTATTCGGCGCAATTTTGACCTTACCCTGGGGGTTGGGAATAATTCGACGGACAGGGCCAAGACCTGCGGCATACTTCAACTTATTGACGACAATTTTGGCTTTCGTCCATAGCTTGTTTGTATTTAAAGATATTTGGGATAGAGAACCCCAAAATTTGTTGGTTACCTGGTTCAAAGCTGCGGATTTAGACTTATCCTTTGCCTTAGAACTCTCACCAGTGAGTATTGGGGCAACAGTTTTAATTACAGGCCTAAGCTTACTGGCACAAGTTTACGCCTTGGGTTACATGGAAAAAGACTGGTCGCTAGCACGTTTTTTTGCGTTGCTGGGATTTTTTGAAGCAGCGCTGAGTGCTTTAGCAATCAGTGATTCTTTGTTATTCAGCTATGCCCTTTTGGAAGTGTTGACACTTTCGACTTATTTGCTGGTGGGGTTCTGGTATGCTCAACCGTTAGTAGTGACAGCGGCACGAGACGCGTTTTTAACCAAACGGGTGGGAGACTTGTTACTGTTGATGGCTGTTGTCACCCTTTCCACCTCAGCTGGCAGTTTGAACTTTTCTGATTTATATGAGTGGGCGCAAACGGCTAATTTAAGCCCAATGACATCGACATTATTGGGGTTGGCGTTAATAGCTGGGCCTGCTGGGAAATGCGCCCAGTTCCCGTTGCACCTGTGGTTAGATGAGGCAATGGAAGGGCCGAACCCGGCGTCAGTAATGCGAAATTCCTTGGTAGTAGCTGGTGGTGCTTATTTGCTATTTAAACTACAACCATTGTTAGCGCTATCGCCAGTTGCTTTGAATGCTTTGGTAATCATGGGCACAGTGACGGCCATTGGTGCAACATTAGTATCCATAGCTCAAATAGACATTAAACGAGCCTTATCTCACTCCACTAGTGCATACATGGGGTTAGCGTTTTTGGCAGTTGGCTTGCAGCAAGGTGGTGTCGCCTTGATGTTGCTCTTAACCCATGCCATCGCCAAAGCATTATTATTTATGAGTTCTGGTTCAGTGATCTTAACTACCCAAAGTCAAGACTTGACAGAAATGGGCGGTTTATGGTCAAGAATGCCAGCTACTACCACTGCCTACGTCGTCGGTTCCGCAGGGCTGGTGACACTCCTACCATTAGGAAGCTTTTGGGCAATGTTAGCATGGGCAGACGGTTTTGTGACTATTAGCCCTTGGGTGATTGGAGTTTTATTAATAGTCAATGGCTTAACAGCATTGAACTTGACTAGAGTATTTAGATTAGTCTTTTGGGGTAAACCGCAACCAAAAACCCGTCGTACGCCGGAAGTTGGTTGGCCGATGGCATTGCCAATGGTGACTTTGACAGTGTTGACTTTACTTCTACCCCTGATGCTACAGCAATGGTATCTGCTACCTGATTGGGAAAGTATTAATTGGTATGTGGCGTCAGCCTTGTTTGCTTCTACTGCACTAGGAGTAGGTGTAGGTTCTACAATTTATTTGCACAAAGCTTGGTCAAGATCGAGAATTTTGGCGTGGAGATTTCTCCAAGACTTGTTGGGTTATGACTTTTACATCGACCGAGTTTATCGAGTCACCGTAGTGAGTGCAGTAGCGGTGCTATCTAAGATTTCTGCTTGGAGCGATCGCTATTTGGTTGACGGTATAGTTAATTTAGTTGGGTTTGCCACAATTATTGGCGGACAAAGTTTAAAGTACAGCATTTCTGGACAATCCCAAGGTTACATGCTAACCATCCTAGCAGTCGTCAGCATCCTGGGATTTTTCATCAGCTGGTCGTTGGGTTTATTCAATAAATTGCCCTTTTAAAAGTGTTGAATTAGGAGTTAGGAGTTAGGAGTTAGTAGTTAAGAGTTATTATCCCTTGTCTCCCTTGTCCCCCTTGTCCCCCTTGTCCCCCTTATCTCCCT
>NZ_JACKZU010000109.1:0-21829 GCF_014222165.1 Nostoc sp. 2RC | reverse complement strand
CCCCCATCCCCCCATCTCCCATGCCCATCTATATGCATTGAATATCATATTTTTGATATGGGAATTTAAGAAAATTTGTAACTAAAAAATAATAAACAGTAATGATTACCTAAGTGAAAGTCCTGAGCATTATATTCTGGTAATTAGGTAGAAAATTTAGATTAGTGCCATGTCACCACTGATTTCCGTTGTCATCGTTAATTACAATCGGGAAGCTTACCTTCAAGAAGCGATCGCCAGCGTCTTGGCTCAGACATGGCAAGACTTTGAGCTAATCATTTGGGATGATGGTTCTAGTGATGGATCGATGGCGATCGCTAAAAAATACGCTCAAGAAGATGGGCGAGTGCGGGTAATCGCCGCACAGCATCAAGGTGTTGCCGCAGCTTGTAAGGCGGCAATTCACCAAAGTACTGGCAGTTACATCGGTATACTTGATAGTGATGATATCCTCGCCCCTACCGCCCTGGCTGAAACCGCCGCAGTCCTCAATGACAACCCAAAAACAGGATTTGTTTATACTGATTATTTAAATATTAATGCGGAGGGTAAAGTTCTCGGTTACGGTCATCGCTGTCATATCCCCTACTCCAAAGAAAATCTGTTGGTCAACTTTATGACTTTCCACTTCCGCTTAATGCGGCGTTGTGTTTACGAAGAAGTGGGAGGTATCAATGCATCCTTTAGTATTAGTGCTTATGATTACGATTTGTGTTTAAGGCTTGCGGAAGTTGCCCAGGTGCGGCGAGTTCAACAGCCTTTATACTTCTACCGAATTCATTCTCAAAGCATCTCTGTGATGAGAAGAACAGAACAAATGTTCTGGTCAAAACAAGCGATCGCTCAAGCACTTTGGCGACGGGGATTGGCAAATAAGTTACAAATCGATGTGGAATTTTCCACAGGTAGGTTTATTCTGCGGCGCAAAAAATCTTTACTATCTACTATCGCCGCTTCAGTACTGGTTTTTGCTCCACTTTTAAGCCTCATCAGTCCCAAATTAGCCCAAGCACAGCAAATTGTTCCGGCTGCTGATGGTACGAACACAATTGTCACCCCCAATGGCAACCAACTTAATATCACCGGGGGTACAACTTCTGCTGATGGCGCTAACCTCTTCCACAGCTTTCAACAATTTGGAATTTCACCAGAACAAATCGCCAACTTTCAAGCCAGTCCAGCCCTACAAAATATCCTTGGGCGAATCACAGGGGGCGATGCTTCCATTGTCAATGGTTTAATTCAGGTGAGTGGTGGTAGCCCGAATCTGTTTTTGATGAATCCAGCCGGATTTATTTTTGGAGCCAACGCCAGCTTAAATGTACCTGGTGCTTTCACGGCGACAACAGCCAATGGCATTGGTTTTGGGGGCAGTTGGTTTAATGCCAGTGGTGTTAATGATTACAGTGCTTTAGTGGGAAACCCCAATGGATTTGCTTTTAGTACTAGTCAACCAGGGGCCATTATCAATGCCGGAAATTTGGCAGTGGGTACGGGGCAAAATTTGAATTTATTGGGTGGTACAGTAGTCAACACCGGGCAAATTTCAGCACCAGGAGGACAAATTACCCTTACATCCGTACCTGGTCAAAATTGGGTGCGCCTCAGTCAGCCAGGAAATATACTGAGTCTGGAAATTCAGCCCTTGGCCTCTAGTAGTAACCAGCCCAATAGCTGGACAATTCCCATTGCATCTTTACCAGAATTACTCACCATTGGTAATACCAACACTGGGTTAACTGCTAATCCTGATGGCACGGTACAACTAACAAACTCTAACGTCAAAATTCCTGCAACTCCAGGAACAACCATTGTTTCTGGCACAGTGGATGTATCCAGTCAAACAGGCGGCACAGTAACCGCTTTGGGTACAAAAGTGGGGGTAATTGATGCCAATATCAACGCCTCTGGAACCAATGGCGGCGGTACTGTGTTAATTGGCGGAGATTACCAAGGTAAAGGAAGTTTACCCAATGCACAGCAGACTTATGTTAACTCCAATTCCCTAATTAATGCCGATGGTAAAGTCAATGGCAATGGCGGACGGGTAATTGTTTGGGGTGACAATACAACCCAATATTTTGGTAACATTTCGGCACGTGGAGGAGCAAATTCTGGTAATGGTGGTTTTGTCGAGGTATCGGGTAAAAATTCCTTGACCTTCAACGGTGTGGTAGATACTTCAGCCGCCAATGGTAGCTTTGGGACATTATTGCTAGACCCCAGCACCTTGACTATTATCGATGGTGGTGCAGGGACTTTTGATGGCACAGCGGCGAATATTGCCTTTGGCGATGCAGATATTGGGGCAAATACCGTTTCATGGGGTGCGATCGCCGCTTCTGGTACAAATATCAACCTCCAAGCTACAGGTGATATTACCATCAATGACATCACCGGAGCCACACCTGGAGTCACCACCGCCGCTGGTGTTGCGACATTAAACTTGGGTATTGGCGGTAGCTTCAGCCTCTCCTCACAAACTGGTTCTGTAAACTTTGTTGACACTACCAACACAATTGCCACAACTGGAGGAGCAATAAATATATCTGGAGCTAGTTTGTCACTAGGAAATTTAGATACCAGTAATGGTGGTGGAACTGCTGGCAACGTGAATTTATCTGCCATTAATGGCATCACAGTAGGTAACATTATTAGCACTGGTGACGGCTACTCTGGGGGTAATGTCAACTTGTCTGCGGGTGGTGACATTATCGCCAACACCATTAATTCTAGTTCCACTGGTGCAGGTGGAGCGGGTACGGGTGGCAATGTAGTAGCAACAACCACAAATGGCAGTATTACTACAGGCGCAATTAATTCCTCTATAACCAAAACAGGGGGCGGTAATTTTGTGGGCACAGCTGGTGCGGTTACCTTGACTGCCACAGATGATATTACCGTTAATGGGGGTATTAATGCCTCTGCAAATGCCTCCGGAGTAGATGGTGAAGTAAGTACTACAGGTGGTGCAGTCAGCTTAAGCGCCACAAATAATATTACGGTGAATGACGCTATTAATGCTTCAGCGATCGCTGGCGGATTTGATACAGAAATTGCCACAGGTGGCAACGTTACCCTACAAACTAACAGTACTGCTGGCAGCACAATTCGTTTTACTAGCATCAATACACAGACTGTATCGTCACCTGAAAGTACTCTCACTAGTGGCAATGTGCAAGTGTTGAGCAACGGACTAGTTCAAGGCACAGGCGCAGGTACTACCATTGCCACAGCTCGACTTTTCTTAGATCCTTTCAGTGAAGCAGGAAGTGTGAGTGTTGCTGGAGGTACTGTCAGAATTCAGCATGATGGAGGCCCAGATAATGTGCCATTTATCGTTGGTGATGCCACGAGTACCAATGGCACAGCCGGAATAATTGATACTGGAGGCGGTTTAACCATCAATGCAGGAAACTTTCCCGTCTTACCCACTGGTGGAGATGCTGCCGGCACCCCAGCTAGTGTTACCATTACATCGGTGAATACCCCGCCGACCCTGACAACAAACACACTTTTATCATCTAATGCCCAAGTCAATGAAAGCGTAAGCTTCACATTCACAGCCAGCCCTAGCGATGTGAATTTAGATAACACCACTGTTTTTATTGATGCCATCCAAGCAGGAACCTTGAGACGAGGCGAAACAATTTTAGCTGCGGGAGACACATTAACTATAGGTGAAACATTAAATTACACGCCACCGACCGATAGCACAGGGCTAATCAATGCATTCACTCTCAGAGCCAGCGATGTTGTTTCATCCTCAGAACCCGTACAGGTAGCAATCAACGTCAATACACCCCAAATTCCTCCCGAAATTCCTCCCGAAATTCCTCCTGAGAATCCCAATATTCCCCCTTGCTCATTCCAGTGCAATCCACCAAACCCAGATAATCCAAATCCAGGCAATCCTCAGATTGGTGACCCTGTGATTAATACCGATCCTACTCCCGAAGATAACTTTACAGATGATTTTGGCAGTTATTTAGGCATACCTAATCCCAAAATTAAAACATTGGATGATGCCAAAGAAATTGCTCGCAAAATAGAAGAAGCCACTGGTGTAAAACCTGCATTTATTTATATCAGTTTTGTGCCTGTGGAAATTATTCCAGAGAGAACTAAACAGCTGAATAATCTACTAGAACAGGATAGCGATGAATTAGAAATAGTGGTAGTCACTGGAAAAGGTGACCCCATTCGCAAACGTATTCCAGAAACCACCAGAGCCAAAGTTTTACAAGTAGCTCAAGAATTTCGCGACCAAATTATTAGTCCCCAAAATCGTCGCCGCACTGCTTATTTGCGTTCGGCTCAACAACTTTATCGTTGGATAATTGCACCACTAGAAGCAGATTTACAAACTAGAGAAATTAACAATTTAGTCTTTTTACCAGACATTGGTTTGCGTTCAACACCAATGGCAGCACTCAACGATGGTAAACAATTCCTGGTAGAAAAATACAGTATTGGCTTGATGCCGAGTCTCAGCTTAACCAACACACTATATACAGATATTAGAAAATCTCAAATTTTAGCCTTGGGTGTTTCTGAAAGTACTCAAGGGCAAAATCCTTTACCAGCTGTTCCCGTGGAAATTTCAACATTGGTATCCAAACTCTGGCAAGGTAAATTGTTGTTAGACAAACAAGCTACTTTAGAAAATCTCAAAAGTGTCCGCCGTCAACAACCTTTTGGGATTATTCACATGGCTACCCATGCCGATTTTGTGGCTGGCGGCTTAAGCAAGTCCTACATTCAACTATGGGACGACAAGTTACGCTTGAATCAATTACGCCAGCTGCGGTTAAACGAACCTCAAGTAGAAATGATGGTGTTGAGTGCTTGTAGGACAGCTTTGGGCGATAAAGAATCAGAACTTGGGTTTGCGGGTTTAGCAGTATTAGCAGGTGTGAAAACCAGTGTTGCGAGTCTTTGGTCAGTTAACGATTCCGCTACAGCAGGAATGATGACCAAATTTTATGAGAACTTAAAGACTTCTCCAATCAAAGCAGAAGCTTTAAGACAAGCTCAAATAGCTATGGCCAAAGGGCAGATTTACTTAAAGGATGGTGAAATTCAAGGTTTGGGAGTGGTGGGAAATTTGCCTTTGCCGGCTGCAAGTGTTGATCGAGTTGATGAATCATTTATGCATCCTTATTACTGGGCTGGATTCACAATGGTGGGTAATCCTTGGTAACAAGAATTCAGAATTCAGAAGTCAGAATTCAGGGTTAAGTAGAACGACTTGAAAAAACCAAACTATGTTAAGTAATGTAAAAGAATAAAATTCAGTTCGTAGTGAGGACTTTAGTCCTTTTTTGAGAACTAAAGTTCTCACTACAAACCTTTAATTATTTATCCTGTTCTACTTATCTTTGTAATTTATAAACTTGTTTCGATGGCAACGCAACGCCAATCTTCATACAGAATTGGTATTACTACAAACCTATTAGAACTAATGGGACACACCAGTAGTGGTGCGGCAAGGCTAAAATGTTGTATTAGATTTTTGTGAAAAGTCACATAAATCAATGTTTTTTGCTTTATTCTCAATGTACTATTTTAGGCTTGTCATACCACTACTTTTACTCTTAACTGAACCGTATTGCCCTATGGGATAGGTGCAATCTTACCTCACAGCCCCCAATCGACCACTAATAAACGTGGATGAAACTCCCCCAATAAACGCACAAGTTCTTTTAAGTCTTCAAGAGAAGTTGGACAAACACAACCTGCACTACCAGGATTGTTTCCCTCCTGAATCCAATTCCAATCAACATGAAATCCAAAGTCGCCACGGTCATCTGATTGCTTCCCAACGAAAGGAACCCATACAGGGCCTATTCCGTTGTTTGGGTGTGGGTGAGATGCATTGTAGTTATCTTTACCTCGTGCCCAAGAAATATCGCCAATAGTATAGCGACCTTGAGGGATTGGCTGTAGACTACGTGGCAAACTGTCAGGATCGCTAAATAGTAAAAAACGCTGCGCTCCTGGTGCACCAGATACGACTTTTAGAGATTCGACCACACCCCCTGTGGGATCGACAAACTCCAATTTGCACCATTCCAATCCTTGATATGCGTCCTTACGGGTACGTGTGAGGCGGCAATAAACACCCCGTTCTGGTGTAACAGGAGGCACAAGTCCCCTTGCTCGTTTCAGAGCATTTTCCATCGCCCTTTTGGTTTCTGGCCCGACCTTACCATCAATTTTGCTTAAAGCCTCACGTCTTTGCAGAAGTTCAACAGCACTTTTTGTAATATCACTAAACTCGTTCGGCTGCGGAGCCATCCGAAGAAATCCTAATCCTGCAAGAGCGCAATTGAGGATGTAGGAATCATCTCCCACATCACCTTTTACAAGTAATGCACGGGTAAATGGTAGAGGTACGGGAGCAGGTTTATAAGGATATTCTTCTACTGATGAAGTAGTAGGGGTTGTGATAGAACCTGAAGTAGAACTTCCAGAACCTCCCACAGAAGGATTCAACCCATCTCTTCGGAACAGAGCCTCTTCGTCATTGCGACGATTGACTAGTCCTGGCAAAATTCTTCTAGTACCGTTGTCTGTGCCATTTACCCAACGATCGAATTCACCGGCTGCGCCTTCATAATCTACGTCATTATTCAGTTTTCGCAATAGTGTTGACTCACTAAATGCTCCAATACCAATGTTATAAACGAACGAAACCAAGGCATCAAACATACTTTGGGTTAAAGCACTCTGACAAAGCCTATCTACATCTTCTGCTGCTTCTTCAACCTCAAGCTTCAGCCAGCGTTCTGCTGTTGTTTGACTAATCACATCACCTTGCTGAATGGGTCTGTCTAAATCAAGGTGTTCTATAGAGCCGTACCCAATCGTCCATATTCCAACTGGATCTTTGTACGCTTCAATCAAACCATCAGGGCGCTTCCGGTGCAGTCCCTCCCATTTTTTAATTAAGCTCAAGCAGTCGTTACTTGGTTTCACACTTTTACCTCTACTCTAAAGTTCTTCTTAGACAGGACTTACGCAAACAATAGCCAAAAAGATTGATGTAGATGCAAAGCGGCCCCAGGGTATTGCCCCAGAGCGTATGTAGTTTTACGTAAGTCCTATTAGAGTATCTTCAAATTTTTCGATTATTATGCAGCTATCTGGTGTATTTGCAGAGAATTCTGCTTGAGTATTTCGGTGATTCTGTCGGGAGGAGCAGGAATACCAAAGTAAAATCCTTGGCCTTCTTGACACCCACGTTTTTTTAAATATTCAAGCTGTTCTTGGGTTTCTACGCCTTCTGCGGTAATTTTCAATTGCAGACTTTTAGCTAATGCAATGATGGCATCGGTAACTGCGGCGCTATCAGCATTTGATGTTACGTCATGCACAAACGAGCGGTCAATTTTGAGCATGTTCACAGGAAAGCGCTTCAAATAATTGAGAGAAGAATAACCAGTACCGAAGTCATCCAAAGCCAGCCATACTCCTACTTCTCGTAGTTGTTTGAGGGTTTTCACTGAGTGCTGAATATCGGCTATTAAGGAGCTTTCAGTAACTTCCAATTCTAAATAAGATGGTTGCAGTTTCGTCTTTTCTAGTGTTTGTTTGACAACCTCGACTAAATTGGCTTGTTCAAATTGTCTAGCCGAAAGGTTAACTGACATGCGAATTGGGGGTAGTCCTGCAAGTTGCCAGTTTCGATTTTGGGCGCAGGCAGTTCGCAACACCCATTCACCAATAGGTACAATTAAACCGTTATGTTCGGCAATGGGAATAAACTTTCCTGGAGATATCAAACCTCTTGTGGGATGTTGCCAGCGTATTAGTGCTTCTACTGCTGTGAGTTGTTTGGTGTGTAAATCAATGAGGGGTTGATAATAAATTACAATTTCGCCGCGTTCCAGCGCTCCATGTAATTCGTTTTCTAATGCTAATCGTTCTTGCAACTGAGCGTTAATTTCTGGTGAATAGAATTGGTGTTGACTAGAGCCTTGTTGTTTTGCTTGATACAGGGCGATGTGAGCTTGTTGCAATAGTCGATCTACACTATGACGATCGCCTAAGTTACTAATGGTAATACCTACACTCACTGTAATGTGAATTTGCTGGTTATCGATCGAGAAGGGTTTAGACAGTATACTCTGTAAGGTTTTCGTAAAACTAATCACTTTCTCAAAGGATAAAATATCCATCTGAGCAATAGCAAATTCATCTTGAGTTAAACGCGCCAAGATATCTGTTTTACCCATACAGTTTGTCAAACGTTGGGCAACTGCTCTTAATAGATGATTAGATGTTTCATGCTCCAAGCCATGACTGATACCGGTGAAATCATCAATGGCTAGGGAAAGAACAGCAATCAATTGCTGCTGATTTTGAGATTGTGACACATTTTGGTAAAGGCGATCGCTAAATAAATCTCGATTCGGTAACCCAGTCAAATTGTCATAGTTAGTAATCTGGTGGATTAACTCATCTAATTTGTAGAGAGTTTGTGAAGTATCTGCCATCAGTGTACCTGCTTCATCAGCAAATTTTGTCGGCAGTTGTGGTAATTTTTTGGTTTGCAAATAGTCTTGCAATGCCGCAGATGTCAAAATTACAGGAGCAAGTAGATAGTGTAATGCCAAAAGAGTAGCCGCTGTTCCTGCTAATGTCGCCAAAAGAGCATTCAGCAATACCCTGATTGCTATTTCCCAAGAATAGGAATTAGAAGTTACAAAATTGAAGATTAAAGCCAAAAGTGGTACGTGAGTTCCTAAAAACGCCACTACCATAATTTTGGCAGTATATCTTGTTTGCAGTAATGGGAAATAAGCCAGAGAAGAGTATAGAAAAAGTTTTTGATTGAGCTGCATAAATGTACCTTGAATTTGATAACTAGAAAATGCTTTACTACTAAGTCTTTGGTAATTTAACGATTACCCAGGGATTGCTGTATGGTCGTTGCAAAGTTATTCACAGTTAGAATTGCCATCCGAAGTCGGTACTTATACCTTGTTGAGAATTCATTGATAATGTGCAATTTATGTGAGATTACTTTGTTTTACGTCTTTATGTCATATATTGACACTAGTTTTCAGCTAATTAAAATAATTTGTTTCCATCTTCATAAAAAAAATAATTAGATATGAAAATAGTTATAAGTACTTGTTTTGTGAATTTTTACTATAGGATTGATATTTGATTTCAAGAAATACACGTAGGATGGATTAGCCTTTGTGTAACCCACTATTTAAAAGTTTTTATGTGTTAGGCTATCCCATAAAACAATGAGATTTTCTCATAAATTAAATAGGATTTTGATAATAAGAAATTTTCACTTATACCGTTTTTTATGAGGCTGCGCTAAATATTAGATTTTTTAACGCAAAGGCACGCTGAGGTCAGCGCAAAGGGGCGCTGAGGTTAATTGACTACATTCCAAAATAATTAGGCGCATCTTCATAGAGAATTGGTATTAATGTAGATTTGAAAAAGTTCAACACTCGAAAAAATAGAGGCGATAATAATTCGTTGACAGTCAAACGTCAACACCTAACATAAAAACACATACAAATTAAATCCCTGACAAATTATTTATTTTGGACTCTAAAATTAGCCCATAAAACCAAACCGTTGACTTGACATTCTAAATCTTTCAACCAAGCAATTAATTCGTGGTTACTATTGTGTAGTATGTGATAATTTTCTTCATCTCGGACAAAATTTAGTCCTAGTTGATGATTTTCAATTAGTGTGTCGATATTTTTCATGAAGCGTTTATCTAACGTTTGAGTTAATTGTATTGCTTTGCTTTGTGCTACTTTAAAACTCAATAAATTAATATTTTTCCTAGCTACCATTTGTTGCAAATCATCAATACGAGAAAATTTCCGTCGTCCCAGAGTGCCTTTAGTTGGTATAAAAAGTGCAGCTAGTCCATTCTTCAAGTCGTGCTGATTGAGTGCAAAGTAATTCCAATCACCATAGGCGTATACAACTAATCCGCCGTTGCTATTAGGTAAAACTAGTTCCGAATGCCAGAAAAAATCAAGAACGTAGACAGCGATCGCCTGTTGGGGAATGGTGGGAGGTATAATAACTTTAGGAGTAAATATCCAAACCAGCACAATAGAAGTAACAAATGCCAAAATAAATATTACAATCCGGCGTAAACGCATACTTACAGATAAGATTTAACTTCTAAGTGAGAAATATCCTAATGATTAGTTTAGTATTGTTATTAATTGGTTTAGGAGTTTTATTTTTAGGTTGGAAAACTAGAGACGAAATTCATCGTATAGCGAGTCTGGTAACTGGAACCATTGCTTTGATTTGGGGATTTTCTCTAGCTCCCTTATCATTTCAATTAATATCTGAGATTATTTCCGTTCTTGCAGCTTTTTCTCTTTGTATGCGTTGTTTGGGTTGTGGTTTTAACCGAAATTAATCAAGACTTAGGGAACTCCAAAAAATCAATTAAGTAGGCCGATGTAAATAATTATTGTTGGGATAAGGCAGTTCTTGCTGGGAGCAGGGAGCAGGGGGAGAAAGAGTTTGAGCCTTATTTACTTTTCTTTACATAGTTTGGTTTTATTTCACCGACTTACTTATTCCGGTTAAAGCGTTGAGTGTTGACTGTTAACTGTTAACTCTGAACGATTCCTATAGAAAAAACTTGGAATTGCTTATGCGTGCAATGATTTTAGATGCACCGCATCAACCTTTAAGGCTAGGAGAGTTACCAATACCAAAACCAAACTCTCAGCAAATATTGATTCGGGTTCGTGCTTGCGGTGTTTGTCGCACAGATTTACATATAGTTGATGGAGAATTGACGCACCCCAAACTACCTTTAGTACTGGGACATCAAATTGTAGGTATTGTAGAAGCGATGGGTGATGGCGTTGATAAATTTAGTATTGGTCAACGAATTGGCGTTCCTTGGCTGGGTTATACTTGTGGCGATCGCTGCCCTTACTGTCTTTCCAGTCGTGAAAATTTGTGCGATTACGCAGAATTCACTGGTTACAATCTTGACGGCGGTTATGCAGAATACACTGTTGCCGATTACCGCTTTTGCTTTCCCCTAGACCCTAGCTTTTCTGATTTGCAAGCTGCACCCCTATTATGTGCTGGCTTAATTGGCTATCGTGCTTACAAAATGACAGGTGATGCACAAAAATTAGGTTTTTATGGCTTTGGTTCCGCTGCTCACATTTTGATACAACTAGCTCGCCATCAACAACGTCAAGTGTTTGCTTTTACTCGTCCCGGTGACGTTCCAGGACAAGAATTTGCCCGTCAATTGGGTGCATATTGGGTGGATGGCTCAGATGTATTACCCCCAGAACCATTGGATGCAGCGATTATTTTTGCTTCCGTAGGTCAACTCGTACCAGCCGCTTTGCGTGCAGTTACCAAAGGCGGCGTCGTAGTTTGTGCTGGAATTCATATGAGCGATATACCCTCTTTTCCTTATGAAATTCTTTGGCAAGAAAGAGTATTGCGTTCTGTAGCCAATTTAACTCGCCAAGATGGAGAAGAATTTCTCACCTTAGCACCCAAAGTTCCTATCCGCACCCAAGTAAAGACTTTTCCCTTAGCTCAAGCAAATCAAGCTTTAGATGCCCTTCGTAGTGGCAAAATTTCTGGAGGTTCGGCTGTTTTAGTAATTGATTGATACTTTAGTCATTAGTCATTGGTCATTAGAGTGTTGACTTTTGACAGGTGACTGGTGAGCGGGAAGTTATTATTCTCCTCTACCCCATCTCCCTTGTCTCCCTTGTCTCCCTCATCTCCCCATCTCCCCATTCCCAACTCCCCGCTTAACTTCAAATCCCCGCAGACCTTCCGGTTCTTCGTACTCAACTATCACCTCTTTGACCATAGCAGCCGGTGGCCCGGAGTGACACCAACGAACCATCTCATCTACAATTTCTCGCGCCCCTTCAAAAACTGCTTCTACTCGACTATCCGGGAGATTCCGCACCCAACCAGTTAATCCTAACTGGCTAGCTGTATCCACGGTGGCGTAGCGATATCCCACTCCTTGGACTCGGCCGGAAATGAATACATGGGCGCGGATAATCTTTGGTAGTGCTGTGGAATTGTGCATAGACTGGTCTATTCTTTACGATTCCAGTCTACCTAGTTTTGTATACACTACTAATACGCCAAGGCAACTTGGTGGAGGAAGGGGACTCATGTTTTTTATCCCTTCCCCTTTTCCCGGTTGGTGAGCCTGTCGAACCATTAACCTTTACCCAACCTCCACCTAAGATTTTTGGGTTGGCAGACTACTACCTGTTTTTAACTCGAATTTGGGAAATTAATCGCGGTCTTCGTCTTCCTCTTCGTCATTACGGCGATATCTGTACCCATAATCTTCGTCCTCTTCATCTTCGTCGCGATATCTGTACTCGCGATCTTCGTCCTCTTCGTCTTCGTTGCGATAACTGTATAGGGTGCGATCGCGATTATCCCATTCTTCATCGCCTCGTTTTTGTCTGCCACCGACTATATTCCTCAACAAATCGCCTATTCCCATAATTCTTGTCCTCCTGAGTTGGCGAATTCCCTAATCTAGGGTCACGTTAGTAGTAGTTTGTCTAATGCTTGTATTAGATAAATCTTCCAACAGGCGGAGATAAAAATAAAATTGCCCCCATCTTTAGAAGTGTTGTAAATTTTAATAGGCTAATCATCAAGGTTTGCTTAAATTCTGATTTTTGGATTTTGAATTTTGAGTTATGTCTAATCTGCCACCACTCAATACAGACACAATTTGGGCAATTCTCAACGAGCAACTAGATGATGTTACAGTTAATCAGTTGCTATGGCATTATCTAGGCTATCGTTATGATTCATCAACTGAAAAATGGGATAATAGCCAAGTTGCACCGCAATGGCAGGATGAGTACCCACAACCACCAGATTTTATTGACTCTCGCCCTGCAACAGTCAAGTTAACTCGTTCCATTCCCACTGAAAATAAACAATTACTCAAGGAAAAACTCGGCTTTAAAGGTTACAAAATTGGTGAATTTGGCCCCAGGCAAACTCGCAGGGCTACAGCAGCGAATTGGTTATTAAGTTATCTGCAACAAAATAGTACCAAAGCTGATTAAAAGAAAATTCAGAATTCACGTCTGATGTGAATTATTCAAATCAAAAAAATATCAAGGATTGTGCGCCCTGTAGAGACGTGGCAATTGCTAGTCTCTACTAATCCATATAATGCGTAATTCAGTAATATTTAAAATCAACCTTGTCTAACTTGACAACCATAGTTTGCTTACCAAAGTTTTGGGATTGCTTCCTTCATCGCCATGACAAAACAGAATAATTCCAAAATCAAGCTTTCAACATAGACAAGGTTTAGATGATTTATCAAGTATTTTCATTGATTATGATTAATTATGGTTGATTTTTTGTCTTTTGGAAATTAATTTAATTTTGATTTTTCCATCATCTTGCAGTTACTTCTTACTATAAAAAAGCGAAAATTTCCAAAAAATATCTAAATTTTTCAAAAAATATTTATCAAATATTCCTGAAGATAGAAGCACTAAATATTCAATTCACTCTCTAGAGCGATTTGCAAATCTAATTAATCATCAGAGAATGCATCTATAGCAATCACAAATAATTTGTGAAATCTTTACATATTAGGATTGTTGATTGTCAACAGTTAACAGTCAGCAGTCAACAATCAACACCAATATCTTTCACAAATCAAATAGGATTGCCATATCAATTATTGATGTTACAAACACTTCTATGACAAAGCCAATTGAATTTAATTTATTTGCACCATATAACAAAGGAGCCGCATTAGTTGGTTCTTTTTCTGATTGGCAAGAAATTCCAATGGAAAAAGGCGAGGATGGCTATTTCCGCACAACTGTTGAATTAGAAGATGGTGAATATCAATATAAATTTCGAGTTCAAACAAATTCATGGTTTTTTGAACCAGAACAATGGGTAGAAGTCACAGATCCTTACGCCACTGACATAGATGAAGTAGGTGGAAACGATAACGGTATTGTCCGTATCAAAGATGGGGAAAGAATTATTGATACTTATGTTTGGCAAAATGATGATAAACCTTTACCTGCTGACCACGAACTAGTAATTTATGAACTGCATGTTGGTGATTTTTCTGGTGGTGAAGATGACCCTTATGCACGAGGCAAATATAAACATGTTGTTGAAAAATTAGATTATTTGTCTGAATTAGGAATCAACGCTATTGAGTTGATGCCAATAAAAGAATATCCTGGCGATCATAGTTGGGGTTATAATCCTCGCTATTTCTTTGCCACAGAATCTAGTTATGGTTCTACTGCGGGATTGAAAAATTTGATTGATGAATGTCACGCTAGAGGCATTCGTGTAATTATTGATGGTATTTATAACCACTCAGAAGCATCTAGTCCGTTAACACAAATTGACCACGATTATTGGTATCATCACTCTCCCCGCGACCCTGATAACAACTGGGGGCCAGAATTTAATTACGAACATTACGACGAAAATTTAGATGTTCATCCAGCGCGGAAATTTATTGGCGATACAATCCGCTATTGGATTCAAGAATATCATCTTGATGGTATTCGGTATGATGCAGCGCGGCAAATTGCCAACTATGATTTTATGCATTGGATTGTGCAAGAAGCCAAAAACACTGCCGGGCCAAAGCCTTTTTATAATGTTGCTGAACACATTCCTGAAACCACCAGCATTACTAATGTAGATGGGCCGATGGATGGTTGCTGGCATGACAGTTTTTATCACTGCATTTTAGAACATATCTGTGGCGATACCTTTGATTTAGAACGCCTAAAAGATGTTATTGACTGCAAACGTCAAGGCTTTATGGGTGCTACCAATGTGGTAAATTACCTCACCAACCACGACCATCATCATCTGATGGTAGAAATGGGTAACCGTGAGATTTTTGATGAAGAAGCCTTTAGGCGGATTAAATTAGGAGTAGCTATCCTAATGACTGCTATTGGCGTACCTTTAGTGTGGATGGGTGAGGAATTTGGTGAGTATAAACCCAAACAAATTGAATCAGCTAAAATCGATTGGACACTGTTGGGTAATGATTTAAATCGTGGTTTATTTGAATATTACAAAGGTTTAATCAATCTGCGTAAAGGTAATCATGCCCTCTACACAGAAAACATCGATTTCATCCACGAAAATGCAGAGGCAAAAGTATTAGCTTATAGCCGTTGGAATGATCGAGGTTCTCGTGTAGTTGTGGTGGCGAATTTCTCAGAAAATTTCCTAGCTGGCTATCATATTCCTAACTTTCCGAACGGTGGTACATGGCACGAATGGACGGCGAATTATGATATCGAAGCCGGCGACGATGGCATCATTACTGATTTAGGCCCATACGAAGCTAAAGTGTTTGTGTGGCAGTAATCAAAGTATTAGTTTGTAGACAACATCCCAATAACAGAAAATAGGGGCGATATTTCGCCCTCTTTATTGTTTACTTTTGCAAGAAGTCTATTCATCAAGTTTGTTGACTTTTCACGGTCAACAGTCAACAGTCAACAATCAACTTAGTTAAGATACACCACACCTCAGTGATATGTTTCTTTTAAAAAGCTTGCATAATTCGCTCGCACTGTCATAGTAGTGGGATGACTTACCCCTAAAGTTTGTTCGCAAATTTTCAAAGCTTGCTCAAACAATGGTTTAGCTTTTCTGTAGCGTCTGGTATGACGATAGAGTGCTGCTAAATTATTCAGGCTAATGGCGACATCGGGATGGTTGTCTCCCAACAGACGTTTAGTCAGTTCCAAAGCTTGCTTATAGAAGGGTTCCGCTTCCCTGTAACGTCCTGTAGATTCGTAGAGTTGTCCTAAATTGTTTAAGCTGGTAGCAACATCGGGATGTTCTTCTCCCAACAGCCGTTTTCTCAGTTTTAAAGCTTGCTTTAGCAATGGTTCGGCTTCGCTGTAGCGTCCTGTAAAACAGTACAATGCCCCTAAATTGTTCAGGCTAGTAGCCACATGGGAATGTTCTTCTCCCACTAAGCGTTTCCAAAGTTCTAAAGCTTGCTGATACAAAGATTCTGCTTTTTTATAGCGTCCTATAGATTCGTAGACTACTGCTAAATAGCTCAAATTAGTGGCGACATCGGGATGTTCTTCTCCCAGCAAGCGTTTTCTTACTTTTAAAGCTTGCTCAAATAAAGGTCTGGCTTCGTTATAGCGTCCTGTAGATTCGTAGAGTAATGCTAAATTGTTCAGGCTAGTGGCGACATCTAGATGGTTATCTCCCAACAGACGTTTTCTCAGTTCTAAAGCTTGGCGATACAATGGCTCGGCTTGATTATAGCATCCTGTGGATTCATAAAGTGCTGCTAAATTGTTGAGACTAGCAACGATATAGGAATGTTCTAAATCAAGATGATTTTCAGTCAGTTCTACACACCGTTGCAACCAAGATTCTGCTTGTTGATAAAGTTTTTGACCTTGATAAAACCAAGCTAATTTTGTAAACAGCGTGATGAGATTTTCCGTGCTGAGATATTGGGATAGGTTGCTTGCAACTTCTTTGATGTGCGGGATATGTGGGGTGAAATTAACAATATCTTCAGGGTTAAGCTGTTGCGGAATTAGCTTTGCTAACTCTAACATCATGACTGCGAATTTAGTTTTTGCTTCATCCGCCTCACTAAAACTTTCCAATTTAATTCTGAGAAATTGCCGAATTAAGGGATTTAAAAGATAAATTCCTGGAGTTTTTTGTTGTAGCAAATGCAATTCCAGTAAATCGGCTATGGCTTGCTGATTTTCTTGTTGTTTTTGCTTATCTTCTATTGTCTCCACAGATAAGGGAATGTCAGTTAAAGCACACAAACTCAGCAAACAAGCAAAGCTTTGTGCATTTTTATCCAATTTTTCCCAACTCAATTCAAAAGCTTCAGTTACACCGTATTCATAAGGCATTAACGAGTTAGTATTGGCGCTTGGTTGATATTCTTCTCGCTTTTTCTCTAGTCGCTGGAGCAGGATTTCTAAAGACAAATCTGGTATGTTATTGAGATATCGTCCTACTAACTCTATGGCCAAAGATGAGTATCCCAAAAATTGACAAATTCTTCTGGTAACCCAAGGTTCTTGGTGCAGCCTTTCCCGAACCACCAGCGATTTGAATAATTTCATCGCCGCCAATGGTTTGAGGACATCCAATTCGCTATTATATTTTTCCCTCAGATAAGCTTGTAACTTTTCTAGTTTGTTTTGAGTGTTGGAAATAACTAGTTCAGGATAGTTCTGAGCAAATTTTTCATATAGTTCACCCATCCATTTTCTGAAAGCAGGGATATCAACGTTGAATTCGCTGACAAGTTGAGCTTCAGTTTTACTTAAGTTTTGAGTCTGAAAATAGTTTACAAAAGCTGCTGTCTGTTCAAGAGATAAGCCAGTAGTAGCAGCTTCTTTGGCTAGAAAATTAGCCCATTGCATAAATAGTTTATTAACATTATAAAATGTGTCGGGAAAACCTATTCCTTCTAGAGATGGGATGAAAGACACCCCGACACCGTTGACGGTTGACCGTTGACGGTTGACGGTTAACAGTCATCAGTCAACAGTATCTCGTGTTATCCCATCTCTAAAAGAGATGGCATGAGCTTAATTTTGATTTTAGTTTCTATTTATTTGCAAACTTCCTCTTCTTGAGAGAAATATACGTTTGCATACAAAGGTTTAAAAGCAGTGGCGACCTTTAGAGACTGACGGTTGAGCCTCAGTAGGTCAAAGTTGAGCTTTAGAACTTGAAACTGCAAAGCGATGTCTACGACGGGCTAAGTCTACGGTCTATCGTTTACTGTATTTAATTTCCAGGCAATAAGCAAGCCGTTTCTAGTGACTTTTTTACACTGCTGCAACCAAGGTTCTGCTTGCTGATAAAGTCCTTGACCTTGATAAAAGCAGCCTAAGCCTGTGAAAGGCTAGATTAAATCAGTGTAGAGACGTAGCATTGCTACGTCTCTACAAAGGTTTTGGGTAACGCAGAATTAATTTCACCAGATGTCTAATCCAAAATCTAAAATCCAAAATCCAAAATCCTATCAGGGTGACTGATTTAACGCCCACTTCAACCACTGCCCAAAGGAACTTACAAAATTCAATCTCTTAACTCCAGGGGCACGGGCGGCGGCGAGTCCATCAACGGCGACTAATGCGGCGTATTGCAAACCCAAGAAACTATCAACTGCCGCATAAGGGCCGCCAAGGGTAATGGCCCCGGCTGCATACATTTGTCCTCTGTCACTACGCATTTCTACTAATTCAAAATTGTTGGCGACAATTAATCGCCCCAGGTGATTCAGTGGCAAGTTGTAATGTTTAACAAAATCTTCTAGCAAAGGACTAGCGTTGACTTTGGCATCCAGTCCAGTAGCATCAACAATAAAGTCAGCAATCAATTTCATTTCCCCAAAGCTTTTTTCTCGGATGTGGGTAATAGTCCGGTTTTGGGGATCTCGTTCTACGTCCAGTACTTCGCCGAAGGTAATTTGATACCAGCCTTCGCTAATGCCCTCGCTAGTAATACGCTGCCAGTCCTGCCGGTCGGCGGTGGTAGTACCTCCCCAGTCTGCCAGTAGGCTTTTGCGTTCGTCGGGGGAGGCTTTTTCTAACATTGTCCGTAGTTCCCCGCCCCAACAAGCTTTCGGCCAGTTAAAGGGTTGAAATTCGTAATGATTTTTCACTGAACGCTGGGCATTTTGAAATTTGTTGCCTTGGGGTTTGGGCGATCGCATTAAATGTAAAACTGAAATATTCCGATTTCGCTTTCTGGCTTCGTAAATTCGCTGCAAAATGCGGGAAGCCACAATTCCCCGTCCCCGAATCAATACTGTACCACCTTGTTCTTCTAGTTGTTGATAAACGCGATCGTGTGCTTCGTAAGCGTTAACAACTGTTTGAAAATCTTGATATTTTTCTCTATAAGCTTGCAAATCTGGCAGAAATTGAATTGCTGGATATCCAGTAGCTAAATGTAAATAACGACCAACTAAAAAAGCATAATTTCCTGGGGCGCGAGAATAAGCTATGCAATACCTACCGTCATCGGTTTTGCGAATTGCCCGGACTCGCCCATAGCGATAAATTTGGTTCCAACCAATGCGCTTGGCTTCTCTGTCTATGGAATTAAAAACGTTACCGGAACGGGGTGTATAAGTTTCAGCAAATGTTGGTTCCGCAAACACCTGCCACAAATATTTAAATGCTGACTTTATATTTCCTTTACCAAAATCAGCCCAAGCTTCCCGCAAGGCATAACTAGGCCAGCCCCAAATATTATCAGGGCAGGAATCGGAATTAGACCGCAGTCTTTCATGCAGAGGAATTTGGGAATTCATACACAGCCGCTTATAACGGGCATAAGGTTCCGCCTCTAATCCCACAGCGACAATTTTGTCAGCACGCACGCCACTAATTCGCAGCAAATCAGCCCAAACAAAGCTACCCAGACCCGCCCCGATGGCCACATAATCAGTTTCATCCACTGGTAACCCAGTAGCGTAAAGCGCTTGCACAGGGACTTTTTGCGCTTGAAATGCTGGTGGTGGAAAATTCGTACCGGCGGTAATCCCAGGCTGGGCCACAGGCAAACTGGGGTCTGGGATATTGGTATTTGGGTTGAAGCGAATCGTTGAAGGAGGAGTAGTATCTGGTTCCGTGACATTGGCAGCAAACTTGATTGTAATGACATAGGGGCCAATTTGCAACGTATCGCCATTAGCCAGAACAGACCGTTTTTGCTGTTTACCATTGACAAAGACACCGTTAATACTGCCTTGGTCAATTACCACCAGATGATTTTGTTCCCAGTCAACAAGGGCGTGGTAGCGAGAAACTTCATTACTATTAAGCAACATCCTAGAAACCCGCTGTCCTCCATGTTCAGCAGGTAACCGAGCAAATTCCCGACCAAAAGCGATGGGTATATTTAAAATTGGTTCTCGCCGTTCTCCCGTCGCCGGATCTTCCCAACTTAATTGGATTTTTAGATGATTAGTCATTGGTCATTGGTCATTAGTCATTGGTCATTGGGCATGGGGCATTGGGCATGGGGCATGGGGCATTGGTCATTGGGCATTGGGCAGGGGCAGAGGAGAATAATAACTCCTAACTCCTAACTCCTAACTCCTAACTTTTAACTTCTGACTCCCTAACTCCCAGGTGCTACTAACACACTCACTGCGGCAGCCAAAGATGTGCCACACCAAGGACAGCCAATTTGCAGATTCTCTGGTGGGGAAACTTTTTGACATTTGGGACATTTCAAGCCATAAACTCCCGGTGGTGTGGAGGGTGTGGGTAAATGTTGGTGATGGTGATGGTGATGGTGATGTGCGATATTAACTGGTGAATGGGGATTTGCCACTGGTGGTTGTGGTGGAATTAAAATTGTTGCGGGAATGTTATCTGTGGAAATACTAGTAACTTTGAGTTGTATTTGTCCCAAAATAATATTAGTACCCTCGGATAAAGGCATTTCACCTTGAATTAGTTGCCGTCCATCTACCAGTGGAGGATTTTGCGATCGCAAGTTCCTCACATAAAAGCGCTGTTGCTGGGGATGAAAAAATATTTCAATATGCAAACCAGATACAGTAGGATTGCTCAGAACAATATCGCACCGGAGAGGATCGCGACCAATGCGGATGGTACCAGGATTTTTACTTGGCTGTTGTTCGTGAATGTTCTGTGTTTGTTCTTTACCTGCATCGTGCCACTGTAAAGTTAGTGCGTTCATTGTTCTAACTTTTTAACTTGTATTTTAGCTACTTCAACTTCTTTCTGTGCGATTCCTAACATGATTGAGTAGGTGCAAGCAAGTATTTAGAAAAAACTTCAATAACCTTTATCTTGCTGATGCTAATTTATCAGCAATCCGTGTAGTTTCTGGTAGACGATATTTCGGCGTGCAGCGTAATACATAGTCAATTGCTGTGGCTAAACTAATTCGATGACCGCTAGACACGTACAGAGGTTTTACTCCTGTGCGCGATCGCAAAACTGCTCCTATTATTTCACCTTGATGTCTGAGCGATCGCCAGTTCCCCCTAGTTTCTGGTAATTCTTCATGCTGACCTATCAATAATGATTTCGCTACACCAATTGTCGGTATATCCACAAGTACTCCCAAATGGCTAGCTATACCAAATCTCCGGGGATGGGCAATTCCTTGACCATCACACAAAATTAGATCTGGTATTGTTTTAATTTTTTCCAATGCATCCAAGACAGCAGGTATTTCCCGAAATGAAAGGAAGCCAGGAATATAAGGAAAAGAAGTAGGACGATGTGCTAAGCTCGTCTCAATTACTTGCAAGTCAGGAAAACTCAGTACTGCCACAGCTGCACGACTAATGGTACCGTCAGCTTCAAAACCCATATCAACTCCGGCGACGTACTGCACGGGTTCTTGCAGTTTATCTGATGTAATTACTTGATTTCGCAACTGTTCTTGAATAACTATGGCTTCCTCCACAGTTGAAGGCCATGCATGATGTTGATAAATCTTCATAATTAAAACTGGAATTTAATTAATATTAATCAAAGTCAATATTGAGAGTTAGCTTTCTGACGCGGTTGTTGTCCCACAGTTAAACGGTATTTTTCAGCTGTCTAGCTTTGCCAACATCAAAGACGAATATAAAATTGGGAAAGTCACAATAGCTGCAAAATCAAGAGTATCCTCACTACTTAATTTTCTTTGAATTATAAAACTATAGGAATCCTATTTGATTTTTGAACAAAATTCCGTACACTTTACTCTTTTATAACCCTGTTGCCTATTCCCTATT
>NZ_JACKZU010000803.1:0-448 GCF_014222165.1 Nostoc sp. 2RC | reverse complement strand
CAAGGTTCTGGCTGAGTTCTCACCCAGCAGTCTGGCTTCATACCATGTTGCTGGACTTCTTCTCATATATTTTTATTCCTGAGTTATCTCTAGGTGGAGGTTAGCGGACTCGAACCGCTGACATCCTGCTTGCAAAGCAGGCGCTCTACCAACTGAGCTAAACCCCCAGACAAAAAGTTATGAGTTTTTAGTGATGAGTTATCAGTTTTTCCACTCTTAACTCTTAACTTCAAACTCTTAACTCTCTTCAGGTGGGCCATCCTGGACTCGAACCAGGGACCTCACCCTTATCAGGGGTGCGCTCTAACCACCTGAGCTAATAGCCCATAAGAACCAAATCATAGTTTGAAAGCTCTCAACAAGTCTCTGCTACCGACCTAGGAATGACCATCTTGATATCTATTAGCACTATGCTTTCGATATTGCAAGTTGGGTAGGTCTCCCTAAA
>NZ_JACKZU010000108.1:0-21865 GCF_014222165.1 Nostoc sp. 2RC | reverse complement strand
ATAAATATCTGGTCTTAAATAAATCCTAAACATATATAATTCCTCATTTATTAACCACAAATAAATCTCTCCAAAACTTGAAGATTTTTACTTTTTGATTATTGAGCTATTATTTAACAGCTAATTGCTGAGAGCTATTATCATGTCTTGGCTCTAAGCGAGGTCAATTAGCCTAATCATCTATATCTTTTATTAAGATAATACATCTGCCAATGCGTTCCAGAAATTCACTTCTAGAAATCATATAATTCCGGCTGATTTTGTCTATTCCTGCTAAGGCTGTAGGAGTTAAGCTAACAGAAACAATTTTCTTCATTTCATCATAGGCTTCTGGTTGACCACGCATTGACTTTAATCCTTTGCGGATGACTTTATTTTCTCGTGGTTCACGTTGCCTAATTCTTTTAGCTGGAAGTTTTTTACAATTACTTTTAGTTGTCATTACCATAATATGTCTTCATTTACTAGCGGATTGAAAAAACAAATTCGTATGTCAACAATCTGTTTTTAATCTAGTAAAAGGTATAGAAGCAATTGTTTCAGATTAATGCCTTCAAACCCTTGCTGAATCAAGCTTTCAAAAAATAAAGTTTTCTAAAGTTTAGGAAGGAACATTGAGTCAAGGTAGAGCACGGGCCCCTTTCCTAAGAACCAAACCTTTATCTAAGAAGCTTAGGGTTTAAGCAAAAATAAATTGAACTCTCCATGAGTTGGGGTATCTGACTCGCAACACTATTAGTCGTGGGTATTCATCAAGTTATAAAAAATGGGGAGGCTTTTTTCGGTTGCTTGTCTATTCACGCATTGTCCCCTAAAAAATGGGCAGGCTTCAATCAAGTTGATTTATCGGGGGGACAACACGCATATTCTAATAAGCCTGCCCATTTTTTTCGTGTCAGACCCTCATCACCTCGGTTACTTGAGTTGTTTTGAAGCCTCCCCATTTTTTAAGATGTTGGCCCAAGGGTATATAAGGGAAAGTTCAATTTATGGAGAGCGGGGATGCTTACTCAGCCATTTTTTGGTTAGCTTAGGGAGATCCATAAAAATAAATCCATTCATCGTATTAAAATGAATAACCGACGGGAGCCCACGAGCTACCCACGTTCGCACAGCGTCTCCGCAGGAGAAGGCTGGGGATTTATTTCGGGTTTGTGCCTTAGCTTTAGCAAAAAAGGCAGAGAGCAGAAGGAATTTATCCCTTCTGCTCTCTGCCCAGGGCGGCCGCATCTAAATTACTCTTGCTCACAACTAAAATTAATAAGCAACGAAAAAACCATGATTTTGGGTTTGGTTTACTTTCCAAGACTCGATGCGATCGCCTGAATCTTTGTCAACAAGCAAAAGTTAATGACACTATTTCTGAGTTTATTGAGAATAAAGAGGTCTTGTTGACATGATGCGGCCGCCCTGGCTCTCTGCCCTCTCAACAAAATCAATAATGATTACTATATCTTAAGGAGCAGATAAGTTCTTCTACCTGGGCCTGGTACCCGACATACAAGTTTTTTATCTTTTACAAATGTTTCTTGGCAAGTCGGTTTCTCGATTGCTTGAATGCGTTGACAACAACTACTAATAAAAGCTTTCCAGTGACTTCTATTCAACTTAGAAATCTTATTTAGTGATAGACCAACCTCAAGCTTATTTAGTGATAGAGCAACCTCAATTAATCTGTAATAGTGCGGTGAGGTTTTTTCGCTAACAGGATTTTTTCCATCACGCATTTGATCTACAATTTCACGCATCTCATCAATAACGGGTGCTTTCCCTTTCGCTTTGTTCGCTATGGTAATTTTAGTGTCAAGTTTTTTAGCTTCCTGAATGATTTTTGAAAACCAGTCTGCGGCGTGCTTGTAAGGTTTTGTTAGATGATGCTTGCTTTCAAAACAACTAGTGCATAGTTGAACTAATTGACACAGCAAGTTACTCCCAGGCTCATACAGTTTAGCTAGTTTGCGTGAGACGGGAACTTCCAGCTTATCGTTCCACAGTTTCTTAACAAGCAAATACAGTTCAATCCGCCAATCAGCATCTAACATATCTGCATGAAGCTGAAGGGTTGGTTGGTTGAGGAGTGAAAGTTGCAGTGTATAGTTTGATAATTCATTACCAGATTTAGATGCTTTAGCAAGTGTGGGTAAGATAGAAATTTTAGGTTTCAAATTTGATTTATCTTTACCAACAAAGTAAAGTACAGTTCTTTCATCTGTATCTGGCATATTTTCATTTAGCTCGATTGGAGAGCTACAAAAAGGTAGCGGTGGTGGAACTTGGTTTAGTTCTTTAATAGCTTGCTTCCAAGGAGCTGGAATATTGTTCAGCGGAATCGGGGGGACAACTTTAATATAATTTATACTCATTGTAGTAAACCATAGAATATAAATCATTATTCCCGCATTTTTAGGAAGCTAACGTCTATGCTTTAAAAATACAATATCAGCAATGCCTGACTTGATTGCAACAAGGATCTAAGTATTGTCTGTAAGTTTTTCACAGGCACATAAATTCAATTTTTATGTACTTTTGCACTTACCAGTAAATAAATCTCCAGCCTTATTAAAACGAATAACTGACGGGAGCCCACTCAAAACCACAAAGGCTGGGGATTTATTTTTATGGATTTCCCTTTTTTGCGATTAAATAGTTTCATCACGGGTTTCAGATATCCCTTCAGAGTCAAACTGAAAATTTACAAAGAAATCTAAAGGTTTTTTGCAAATTATGGCAAAATCCGTGAGTTCAACTACAGCTATCGACCTGGTGATGCACGTACAGGGGTGCAACTTTAAAGAAGCGATCGCGACTTTAAATGACCGCTTTGGTGAGTCTCTTATGGAGAGAGCCGTCACCCACCATGCCAAGAAACAAGCTATTGAGATTGCCCAAACAGAACCAACGCCTCAGTTTGTAACCCCTGTCGAGGACGAAACTAACTGGCAGGCAGTTCATAATTATCTGACTCAGAAACGGGGATTGCCATCAAAATTAGTGCAACACCTCCACACAAGTGGGTTAGTTTATGCAGACTCTCAACAAAATGCTGTGTTTTTGATGAGAGGGCTGAATGGTGAAACTACTGGGGCGTTTTTGAGGGGGACGAGAGGTGAAGACAATACTTTCATGGGATATGCCACTGGCACCAAACGTACTGAGGGGTGGTTTTATATACGTTGGGGAGGACAACCAAGTGATGAAATACAGAGAGTAGTGTTATGTAAATCTCCTGTTGATGCACTGTCTTTTGCCATGTTGGAGGCCCAAACACTGGGAGAAAAGCCCCAACAAAGGACAATGTACATGGCAGTAGATAGTTCTAGGAGTCTGCCTGTGGAGTTTCTCAAGACAATCCCCACACTCATAGCTGCCTACAATAGAGATGATGCTGGAAACGAGATGGCGCAAGCTATCAAACCACTGCTGCCATATACTACTAGGATGCGGCCAAAAGCGGCAGATTGGAATGAGGAGTTATTGGAGCATCTGTGGAAGCAGGAAGAAAAACGCAAACAGCACCGAGAATTGGAACGCGATTGAATAGCGCTACTGGAAACCAAACCGCGATTGTACGACATTTCCAGTATAATTGCTTATTGACAAAAGAATAGCTATAAAAAAATGTTGGGATTTAACTTTGCCTGTACCTCCTTAGGTGACTTAGTCAAAGGTGTATGGTTTGGTTATCAATTTTAATGCTAGCGCCTGTTCCCTGAGCCAAGTTCACTACTTTTTCGATGATGTTTGTAAAACTCTGGTTGGTTAATGGTTTAGACTTTAAATCGTCTACCACTTCTTTAACCGCTTGAGCGAGCTTTGGATCTGCCTTTACTACTGCATGTACTTCCTGGATAGCTTGAGCAAGTTCACCGTCGTTCTGGATAGCTTGTTTGATCTCAACCTCAGCCACATCTACATTTAACGGAGAATCAGGGGCTTGTTCTATAGCCTTTGCTGTATTTGGAAGTTTGATACGAAGCAGTGATAGCAATTTACTAGCTTTTTCACGCACTATTGGTGATAGCAACTCCCTAATTTTCTCAACAAATTGTTCCCCAACTTTTGTCGCTGCCCCCTCGCCAATCTTCATTAGAAACAGAGTACCAATTGCCGTAGCCGTCATTGTCATTGCTTCCATAGAACCTAGTCCTTTATCAATAGTTCAATCACTCGCTTCACCATATCCTATGCTTTGTCACTAAGTATGGTGTCAGCTACTAACTCAGGCAATAGTTGGTCAGATACATCTAAATCGCACGCTTGTCCTGGGTAATTTAGTAAAAATTATTGCTATACTAACGGATTAGTGATACATTTTTGTGAATTTTTTAAAAATTTGTGTCATTCATCAGAAATATCAATATTCTAGATTAATTTTATTCTCTGAGGAGTGCTATTTTAGATGCTTTATTAAGATTTTAAAACATTTCAATGACTACAGAGAAATCAATTCTTTGCAAGTCATGACCTATTTGCTAACCTAGCTTTTTGCGCGTTATTTGAAAAATTAGTCCTCAATAGAAACGAAACTTTGAGGCTGCTTCTTAAATGAAGATAGCAAGGAGATGGCTATGAGTGGAGAGAAGCGTCGCTATGTGAATGTCGAAGAGCAGGAACTGCGTAGATTACGCGAACAAGACAGTAGATTGCGCTCTTTACAGCGAGACCTGCCGGAGCGTCTGAATGCCATCCGAGAAGAGACGAATCGAGAATTACAACAACGTCTTGCGCCTTTGGAACAACGATCGCAACAACAGGAGCAGGAAGCTCGGAAACTCAAAAGTAATTTGGCAATTTTAGAGTTGCAAACTCATCAACGCTTGCGGGAACAACGCAAAGAATTCCAAAAAGCAATTCGTGATTCGGAAAGTAAGCAGCAAGAAGCACTCAAATCTGAGGTAGAACGTCTAAAAGATGGGATGCGCGAGGGTTTTAATGAGCAACGCCGCGTATTTCTCGAAATTACAGCAGAACAAAGGAAAGAGTATCTCGAACTCAATCAAAATCTCGATCGGAAGTTTACAGAACTCATAGACGAAGAGCGTCAAGCACGCGAACAATTGCAGCAACGGCTAGAGCAAGAAAAACAGGATAAGGCTACTTTAGCTCAGGATATTCTGGACGACGTACAGACGATTTGGGAGCAGATAGATCGCAACTACCAACATCAACGCTTTGCTCCTGGTAAACTCAATGACCTCACACGGGAGATAAAACTGGCTCAAAATAATATTCAAAATGGTGTCCTAGAAGCAGCGATCGCCACTAGCCAACAAACCTACTTTAAACTTGTTGACTTGCGTTTAGAACTGGAGCTAAAGCAGTACGATTGGGAAATCCGCTACAATGCTGCTTTAGAAGATTTAAGAAGTCTAATTGCCGAAGTACAAGCCAATCAGAAATATGAAATTGAAATTGGGCAAGGCGATGAATCGCAAAAGTTTAGCTTAGAAGTAGATTACTGGACAAATGGCAGCCTCAAAAAATACGAACAAGAACTCCAGGAAATTCAAACCCGTCTGCAAGAAGGAGCCTCATCTTTAACGACAGAGGAAATCAAGGAAATTGCTGATCATATTAAAAACAACCTACAACATCGTTTAGCTGAGATTGTAGAACAGGCACAGCAAGAGATTTTGAGTTCGCAGTTAAGGGCAGAAATTGCCGACAAAGTAGCGAGTGTTTTGGCTCGTATGGGATATAGGTTGGTAAATGATGCAGATGCTGTATATGCCCAGAGCGATCAACGTCAGGCTTATTTATTAAGGTTGAAAGATGCTACTGGAGGTGAGGTAGTCACCATCATTAGCCCTGATCAGGAGTTTGGTAAGAATTTAGTTTCTATTAATTCTCAGGGAAAAATCTTACGGGATGAAGCTGCACAAAAAAGAAATGCGGAAGCAATTTTCGACGCTCTCAAATCTCAGGGTATAGAAACTCCAGGAACCACAGAATGCAGCGAGCAACCGAGAAGCGATATCGAAATTTTATTCCAAAATGCCTTGCAACCAAGGATTAGTAGAACTGAACAGATAAATCAGACGGCACAAGAATCATAAAAAGTAGTATAGGTATGACTGTTGAGAGAGTTACGGCAGGGTTGAACTTAACAGCAGGCAATCACTTTATCATTCTTTACGGCGCAAACACCAGCGACGAATTTTGTACACCGGATTTACTGCTGCATGATATTGAATGGGTATTACACCAATACCTCCAGTCTCAGGGATATCAGCGTATCCTCTTCTTTAATCAACATCGCAAACTTTATTTTCTAGATCGGGAATCTTGTCAGCGCTGCCTACCTGAACCCGTTTCTACCAATGTATCACCACCGACAAGCAATGAAATTATAATCCAGCAAAGTCCGTTGGGGAAAAGCAAAAACCTATTACAAAATAAGTCTGAGCCTGTTGCTCCTACGTCTGTTGTTTGTGCTGAAGTTACTTCTCAAGCCCCGTCGTTGATGAACGATGGTAGAGTAATTGAATTTTTTCAGACCGCGATGGAAAAGCCGGAGCCGCGATCGGCAATTGTGTTTACTAATGCTGAAGGTTTAGCCGACTTCAGTGAACAACAGGAATTATTCGGGCGTATTGTTGAATGGTCGCGTCTGCCAGCTAGAAATCGAAATTGTTGTATTTTTGTATTTCACTGTGATAATCGCAATGTTCTGGCACAATTTTGTGAGCGTCATCGTTTTACCTACCTGCATAACTTCTTACTGCATCAAGAACAAGTAGGGCAATCATTAAATATTGTCCGTGTGTGCAGTCCCAGAGCCGATGAGATTAAGCATTTAATTCACTATTTTCGTCTTGTTAAAAACAAGCCTGTTGACTGGGGGACGATTGAACGTCTGTCGCAATGGATGTCCGCAGAAAATTACACCTTGAAGAACTGGGACAATCGCTTTGATGAAGCTGAGGCAATTTCTCTGCAAGAAGCGAGAAAACGGGGGTGGCTTTCAAGTAGTATATCTACCGAACCCGCTTTAGAGCGTCTCCAGAAAATGATCGGTTTGCAGTCGGTCAAAGCAGTGGTCAGACAAGAAGCAGACTTATTGAAAATTGAGAAAATACGTCAGCAGAAAGGTCTAGTGACAGAACCACCTCGTTTACATCTAGTGTTTAAAGGTAATCCGGGAACAGGTAAAACTACAGTCGCTAGACTCATTGGCGAAATTTATCGAGATTTAGGCTTACTACAACGGGGACACGTTGTACCAGTGGCGCGTAAAGATTTGGTAGGTCGATATGTCGGTGAAACAGCGATGAAGACAGATACTGCGATCGACAGGGCTTTAGATGGAGTTCTGTTCATTGATGAAGCTTATAGCCTTAACCAAGGAGAAAACGATCGTTTTGGTTCAGAAGCCATAGATACCTTACTCCAGCGTATGGAAAATGACAAGCATCGATTAGCTGTAATTATTGCCGGTTATCCTGACAATATTAATGAGTTTATCGACTCTAACCCCGGACTAAAGCGACGATTTCCCACGGAAATTCTGTTTGAAGATTATCAACCAGAAGAACTGATGGCTATCTTTCGCCAGAAAGTCTTGGAGGTACAAGGAATCATTGCGCCTCAGCTAGAAACAGCACTGGTAAATTTATTTACCCAACTCTATGAAGAGCGAGATGACCAATTTGGTAACGCTGGACTTGTCGAGAATCTGTTTAAAGCAATGGATCAGAGGCGATCGCAACGGATCTTACAACAGAATTTAGATGTCTTCCACGAACCCTTTGAGTTAGAGGATTTGCCACCCAAAGAGCGAGAAATCAGCAAGCAAGGAGTCAAAGACAAAGATCATCTACGGCAAATCTTGCAAGAACTGGATAATATGATTGGGTTGCAAAATGTTAAGCAAAGAGTCAATGAGTTAGTCAACACCGAAAGAGCCAACCAACGTCTAAAAGCAGAAGGCTATGATTTAGTTAGTACTGTAGAAACCAGACATATGCTGTTTGTCGGTAATCCCGGTACAGGTAAAACAACTGTGGCGCGGATAGTTGGCAAAATATTTAAAGCTTTGGGGTTACTGCGGAAAGGACATTTTGTGCCAGCGGTCTACAGCGACCTTGTTGCAGAATATGTTGGACAAAGCGCACCTAAAACCAAAAAAGTTATTGAATCTGCTTTAGACGGTGTTCTGTTTATCGATGAAGCCTATTCCTTAGCTCGGTCGAAGTTTGGAGAAGAAGCAATTAATACCCTAGTACCAATGATGGAAGACTATCGCGATCGTCTGGTAGTGATTCTTGCGGGCTATTCTCTAGAAATGGAAGAGTTTCTCAACGCTAATTCGGGAATCGCCTCACGAATCAGTGACAGGATTGAATTTCCTGACTATAACCGCACAGAACTTTTTGACATTTTCATGGGACTATGCAAGCAAAATCAAATCAAGTGTCCAGAAAAAGTAGAGAATAAGTTGAGAGAGGTTTTTTATAGAATGTATAATTTTCGTGGCAGAAACTTCGGCAATGGACGAGATGTGCGGAATTTTTACGAAAAAATGCTTCGGCAGTTGAAGAATAGAATATCGCGAGAGAATTTAACTGGAGAAGCAATGCTGACTTTTGCAATTAGCGACATTCCTAGTTTGAACTAAATTATGAACAATTGTCCTGTTTGCAATTCTAAATACTTAGAAGGTGAGGGAACTTGCCAAATTTGTAGCTGGGATTTAACACCCTATCCGTTGACATTTGTGGGGCAGATACCTGATGCGTATATATCTAAAGAGAAGGTAAAGTTAACCTGGGCACGAGAAATTTGGGTGAATCAGCAACAGTTACCAGAAATTGCACAATTGCAACAAGAAAAAATCAAGTTAGAGACTGTCATACACAAAAATCAAACAGAATTTGCACAAGAGCGATCGCATCTACAATCAAAAATAGAATCTCTCAATCACGAGAAAAACGATTTGAATACAAAATTGCAAGGACTTACAGATGAGCGATCGCAACTCCAATTGCAAACAGAGACTATCACTCAGGAGAAAACAAAAATTGAACAAGAGCGATCGCATCTGCAAAATCAGGTTGCACAACTAACGCAAGAAAACGAGCGTCTCTTAAAGAAAATTAAGGCGCATGAACAAGAGCGATCGCAGTTTCAAGGCACTTTAGAATCTTTCAAACAACAACAAATAATTCTTCAACAGAATATCAAAAAATTAGAAACCGAAAAATCAGAACTACAGAATCAAGCAAATCGTACCCAAATTCAACTGAAAGCAGACCTTTCCCAAGCCGAGGCAAAATTGCTCAACGTTGAACAAGAACGTCGTCGCCTACAAGGACAGTTACAAGAAGTACAAACAGAACTAAAGAAAGTTCAAGATGAGCGAGAACGTCTCCGTGAAAAGCTATCAAGCTTAAAACCTGAGAAAGGTGGTATATGGGACTTATAAATGGTGAAATTAAAGGAGCTAGTACAATTATTAGCTTACAATTCCCACGGATCTTTTGATTGCACTATTTTTTTTGTATTGGGTTCGCTATCAATCTGTTTATTTTCCGTAATTTCTTTTTCCTTAAAACCAAAATTGGGGTCGGCTGCAAATCTCTTTTCAGTCTGCCTTGGCTGAGTTGATTGGTCAGTTCTTCGAGAACGGTAATGCTTAATGTTAGCAAGCTCCCGTTTTGTGTCTTCTATCTGATATTGTAAAATTTTGATATTCCTTGTTAATTCATGGGCTTCATTTTCTCTACCTTCTTTCATTAGGTCTTTTCTTTTTTCTCTTAGTTGTTTTATTATTTCTGAGACTTCATCTATATATTTCCTTAATTTTGTTTCCTCATCAACACCTACTATTTGCTCATACATCTTATCAACAGTTTCATTTCCATACTTGAATTCAGCTACCCTTCCCGCAGTGTTACGCATTATAAAATCAAATGTATTTGCTGCCCCCTCTCCAATTGTATCCTTAATAAAGTTTCGAGCTTGTTTAGAAGCACTAACAATGTTCTCAACTTCCAAATCTATCTCTAGATTGATATCATCTCCCACTTGTTGGGGATGAATCTCGAATTGACCAACCCGACCAGATTGATGAACCTGTTTGTTTCCATATTGAGGGGGAGATATATATGTTAAATTCTCAGGTTGAGAGTTAAAATCTATCTGTTTTCCAATTTCCTCCCTAACTTCCACCTCATCAATTACAGCATTTATAAACTGAGAAGAAAGTAAATCCTTCTTGATAAAATTTCCAAAACAAAGTGCTAAAAATTCCCTATTGTTTGAGGCAGTAAACCATATATTTTTGGCATCAGAAATATTCCAAAATATTATTGAATCTTGGCTATTTGGTAACAAATGCTCAATAGAAATATTTTTGGCTTCTAAGTCTTGATTCGGCAATTCTTCTAGAGTAAATTCTCTATCATACTGTGATTTCAATTCGTGTGCATCTGCTTGATTTCTGCCAATATCAGCATAAATTTCTTGCCATTTTTGTGGGACAAATTCTTTGTAAGGCTTGGCAAACAATTGCAGATTCATAGCTGGGGCATCAGTAATCGTGGAGTCTTGCGAAACATAGCCCACAAAAGCATATAATGGTCGCCCAAGTTTATCTCTTGTTAAATCCTCTGGAGTAATATTCGCTTGGGAACCTATTAAATCCCTGACCATACAGGTTACACCAACCACGCAACGTTTTTTACTTCTTATAAATATCCAGCGTGGGTTTCCTGGGAGATTTTCTGCTCCACGGGTTGTGACTTTAATATATTCCCATAACTCATCTTTAATCTTGTCATCAAAGTCATGCGGAATCACCAAAAAACGGAAATCTACAGCATAGGTACGCCCGTAGATAATGGGTGCCCATTTGGATACAGATTTTGGTGTATCGAGAATAATATCGGAAGTTTCTTCAGACATCGACTTGTTGCTCCTTCCCGCCAAGGAATATTTGTGCGTTTGTAAGTTCTTGTGCTAATAAAGCCATTCTTTGTTGAATCTCTTGCAGCTGATTTTGATAATTTCCTAAAGACGACTCAGCTGCGCGTTGATCGTCGCCAGTAAACAATCTTTGAAACCAATTGCCATTTCTTAATGTATCCAACCTAATTTTTGCTTCATTGACCTTTTCTTGTTCAGTCATCGCATATTCACGGAGCTTTGCATACAGTGCAAATACCAAAGGTAAATGTAAATTTTTAGGATCTATTTTTCCTGTTAAACTATCTTTCCCCAACTCTTTACCTAAACTAACTGGACAGAGCATAACCAGCCAATCTTTACTGGGCGTAAATAATGTATTAAACATTTTCTTAATATCGTCAAATAATTTTTCTCTGGATATCTTATCTTGTGCCCGTTCAGCGCATTGGTCGTACTTGGTAATTACAATCACAATCGGAAACGGTCTTTGGCTATCCTTCAGATTTTTTGTCAAATCTGTCAGGAAAATGTTCATTCTACTAATTCCTGCTTTTCTTTTTATTAACCCAAGTTGGGTGTCACTACTTATTTCTTCCCGTAAATATTCTCCAGAAACACACAAAAACACGCAACTCGATTCTCGGAGACGGTTAAGGAGTATTTTATAATCTTCTTGTGTAGAAGTACTTTGCATCGCTCCACCTCGGTAATCTAACCAATCGAAGCTAATCAGTGGTCTCATACCATAACTGAAATCAAACTCGTATTGATATGGCTCGCTACCTGTTGGTGGGGGCCAACGATCTTCTCCTTCTTCATCAACCATTTTCTCCCATAAGCTAGTCAATCTTAAATCCTCATCCATGTCAGTGGTTGCTAAGGTGAATCCTTGTAACCCTAACTGCATAGTTGCGTATAGTCCCAACATATAGCAGGTTTTTCCTGCTCCAGAGAGACCTAGCATTGTAATTTTAGCCTCAGCTGCCATAAATATCTCCTTTGTTAATCATCAGTGCAACTATAAGAGTTGATTTGGCTAGATAAAATTCGATTCTAAAAATCAGATTATTTTGGGTATAAAATTAAAAGTTTTACACTTAATCTATCAAAAACTATGACTTTTATTCAGATTTGCCTCATCAATAAACTATTAGTTAATATTTTACAAATCTAAATTATCCAGATATCCAATTTATTCTCAGCATTTTCTATCAACCCACCTTTATTTTCTGAGAGTAGTCTGGCATAGTCATTTAAGTTAAGTCCGGGTTTGATCAGAGGCAACTTCTGGACATAGTTATATAAAGACTTTGCTGGTTCGATAATTTCTTGCAATTCCTGTTGCTTCTTGAGCGCTTGTTGCTTCTCCTTGGCTGCCATTTCTTGATATGTTTCTTGTTTATTGAGTTTGGCAATCACCCAATCTGCCATTCCTATAAACCCTCGGCTTTGTGCTTCATAGGATTTAGCAAGTTCTGTATGAGACTCAACCCCTGCATAGATTGTTGTGGCTTGAAAAACAACAGCTGCGTGAAGAACAAACAGCAAAGGCATAGGCACATTACGTAACTGTTGACCGCAGGCGATGGGAAGCAACGCACCCCATACAAAGTCATTGGCATTAATAGCTGCAATCAAACCATTCAGACTTTGCAGTAAGTCCACCTGAAAATCCATCACTAAGTCAGTCTTAGTGAGAACGATCGCCAAAGACATGGGACGGTTTAATTCTCGTAGTGCCTGACTAGCAAGTGTTGTCATCCTGCCGATTTGATTGCTGCGAGAATCACCTTGAGCTAAAGCGTCACAGTCACAAAACAGCATAATGCCATCTGCTGTTTTTAAGTCTTGCACCAAAGCTTTTGTTTGGTCACTTTTTTGAGTTTCTAAAATTGCTCCACCCCGGTAATCAGCCCAAGCAAACTGCAATATATTCTTACCTTGATACCGTAAATAGAAATTATATTCTTGTCTTTGGTCTGTCAATGTCGGATATTTACCCTGCTGAATTTGCTCGGCAAGTTCTATCCATCGTTTGTGATGTTCGGGTTCAACAGCTTTTAATCTAAATCCTTCTATGCTTTGCTGCATACTCCCGTAAAGGGATGCCATATAAGTAGTTTTGCCAACTCCTGTGTGACCAAGCATGATGATTCGCATTCTTATCTCCACCCCATATCATCTTCTTCTGTCCGATCCTGCTCGGTTTTATCTCTAAAACCAAGTACGCTATCTTGATTGAATGATGAAACGTTTGAGTCACGCTCATGTTTATGAGATCTAGGTTTCACAGAGGAATTATTTTTAATTAGCAGATTCACTGTCAAAGCAAAAAGCATGAGAATCCAAGCAATAACTCCTCCAATCAAAGTATATATGGCAACCTTATCATTTACTACTCCCCAGATTCTAGCTACTAAAAATCCGCTAATTGCTCCTATAAATGCAGCAATTACTTGTAATGATACGAAAATAATTTTGTCTTTTTTATTACTAAAGGTTTGACAGTTTGGTCTGGGTTCACTGGGTTCAGAAGCTAATTCTGGCGAAGAAACAGGTGTTCTTTCTTGCATCCTGATAATTTTTTGTGGGGCGGTAACATCGGTGGCTGTGACGTTGAGGAAAGCACCATTGATGGCATTACTTCCTGAAGCCAGACCCATGCATAGAGAAACGTTGTTACCTGCTCGAATTTGCTTGGCAGCTGTAGCCCATAAATAATACCTTTCTGGATCGCGATCGGGCCACAGGTATACTTTGTTATTTTCCACTAAATTTAAGTTAAATTCTCTTGTATCTAATTCGGTAGGAATTTCAACTGTTGGGAGAGAATCTTGGTAGTTTGTAGAAATAGGGACATTGCTTCTATCATCATAAGACTTGAGTAGCCAATTTGCAGTTACATACTGATAGTAAGGAGGGTTAAATAAGCTGAAATTTTCAGGCAAATAGTCAGGAATTTTAACTATGTCTTGGTCTGTAACTCTTGTCGCGTAGCCAACAAAAGTGTAAAGTGGTCGTCCTCTTTGGTCTCTGGTGATATCTTGAGCGTTATTATTGACTGGCTCGCCAAGGTCACGCGCCATACAGGCTACACCAACTACACAAAGTCTGTCATTTGTGAAAACAGCCCATCGCGGCTTGCTTGGTAGCTCTTCTGGAAGACGAGTCATGGTTTGGATATGGGACATAAGCCAATCGGTTTCTGTCCTATTAAAGTCATGAGGAAGAGCTAAGAGGCGAAAATCAACTTCATAAGTTCGACCATAGACGATCGCAGCCCAACGAGACATCTGTTTATCTCCTGATTTAATAATTTTTTTACTCGCCAAGCGAGAGATATTTTTCCAATGCTTCTACAGGTGCAATCAGAGGTTCTAATTCTTTGTATTTGGCGATCGCTTTTTCTAGACTCTCTTGAGACATTTCTCTGTAAGTTGTATTGCCTTGAACGATATCCCATAGCTCTTGTACAAAACCACCAAAACCGTGAGTTTGTTGTTCATAATATTTTGCCATCTGCTGATGTTGCTCGATTTCTTGGCCTAGATAATTAGCTTGGATATAGATCCCTACGTAGAGTACAAACAGTAGAGGTATGGGAACATTGATCGGTTCACAACCGCAGGCGATCGGAATCCGCATACTAGCAATATATTCACTGACTTCTATAGCTTTAGTTAATCCTTCAAAGGGTTGGAGGTGATCTTCGTTAATTTCATCAACTAAATCTGCTTTTGTTAACACAACTGCTAGTCCAATCGGACGCTCTATATTTTTCAACGCATTTGTCATCAGTGCAGTCATCCTACGAATTTGATTTCTGCGTGCGTCTTTCTGTACAAGAGCTTGACAATCACAAAAGACTAAAACACCATCTGCTTGCTGTAAATCCTTTTGTAACAATCTAGCTTGTTCGCTGTCTTGAGTCTCTCGGATAGCTCCCCCCCGATAATCAGCCCATGTAAAGGGGAAAAAATCTTGACCCTGATATTGTAAGTAAAATTGATACTCCTGCCTTTGGTCTGTAGGCGCAGGGTACTTATTCTGTTCTATATTTTTGGCAAGTTTGATCAGCCTGTTGTGATCGTTGATGTGAATTGCCCGTAAACTAAATCCTTCAATGCCTTTGTGTAATATCCCGTACATAGATGCCATGAATGTTGTTTTTCCAACTCCTTCATGACCAATCTCCACAATTCTCATATTGTTAGGTTGTTAATAGAATTTAATTGTATTAAATCTGTATTATTTTTGACGCTTCTATACTTAATCAGTGAGCGTTTTTTTATGTCGCCGTAGTAAAAAAACAGGTATTTACTAGGATTAATGGCTAGTTTATCACTAAAAGAAAAACAATGCACATTACTGTTTTCTAAAATTAAGTTAAAATCAAAACAAAAAATAACCTGATATTTACAGTTGCTCGCTACCTACTATTACGACAATACTTAAAAGCGATGGTAAGACTTGATTTGTCAAGTAAATCTTAAATTTGTCATTTGGTGCTTGTTCTAATGTTTTAGCGACGTAACTGCACACAGCAGGCAGCTTAATGTTTAGTTTTATAAATTAACTTTTATGTTTTCACATCAAGTTGGGCTTGACTTTAGTACGGCTAACTCAGTAGTTTCTTACTTAGAGAATGGTGAGTTACATATCTTTGAGTACGATTCTGATACTGGACAAAAGCGCATTCCTGACTGGATTATATACGATGGTGATAGCATAGTAATTGGTGATGCAGCTCTTACTGAGGTAATCTGTAACCGAAATATAGAGTCCTATAGGCACTGTGAAAAGCAACTTCTTTTTCAGATATCAGAGTATTGGAATGAGGAAAAACAGCAGCGCGATCGCATAACTGTGACCGCAGATTTTTTGCGTAAATTGTTATTTTCTTCAGCAGTTGAGAGTTCTAGCTTTAGTCAACAAAAAGGTAAGATTACCAATCTAGTTATCGCTATCCCAGAAAGCTATTACCAAGATATTGCCAGTCCAGAAAAACGAGATTTAGAGCATCTGATAGCGAACAAACTGGGCATGGGGGCAAATAATTTTCAATTAATTAGTGATGTTGTTGCTGCTGCTGCATACTGGATTTGGCAAAAGCAACATCAGCACCTAAAAACACATGGCAACCTGTTAGTTTGTCATCTGGGGAGTAGTAGTTTGAGCCTGAGTTTGTGTGCCATCAGTACAACAAACAAAGTCAAAGTTCTTTATTCAGACTCACAAGCAGATGCAGATTTTGCCTGCGATCGCCGATGTGTACAATTAGCCTATACTCAAAAACATGGAAATGCTTTAACTCAAGATAACCCTGAATTTATGCGTTTGCTCAGGGATTTAGAATTAAAAAAACTTAACTCCCAGCCAAAAAGTGCTAGCAGACTGATGACATATTTGAAAATGCCAGAGGCAATGGCAGAATACAACCTCTATTGCTTTGGTGGTGGATATGCTGTTAAATGCCGACAAATCAGTGAAGCATTTGCACCTATGCAAAACAAAATTCACCAGATGAGTCAACGCTTGCATAATTGGATGCAGCACCATCAACAATCCTTTGACTTTCTATTTCTCGTAGGTGCTTTCTCCCAATTTATCCTAGCTCAAAATGCGCTGCTGCAAGCTCTGGATATTCAAGAAAACGACCCGCATTTTGATCCCAGCTTCAACAATACTCACAGTGCTTTTGCTATTTCCCACGGCGCTTGTCTCATAGCAAATAACTTAATTGATCCTGTTGAAAGATGTGCATATACATTTGGCATTGTTGGGGAAAATTTAAATGTTCATGCGGAAAAAGAACAACAGTTGATTCCGATTATCCAAAGTGGCACAAATTTAGATGACTTACTACATACCAAATTTCTCGACAAACCTTTGCTAACAGCATTTACAGGAAACCTGTTAACTATAACTGTGTGGGTAGATGCCAACATACAAGGGCATATTTTAAAAGAAGTAAAACTAGATGGTAGACAATTACCAAAATATTCTGGGAATAACAGTTGGCGAGTAGGAATGCGATTCAGCCATGAAAACATATTGTATTTAGTGATTGAAGACTGTAAAAATAAACAGAGCTTAGAGTGCAAATTGGAAGTCTTTGCAGATATTCTCACACCAAAGTAAAAGTAAAGTTTTAATTATTGTTAAGTGAATATACAAACCATTAAGGAAACTAAATTATGTCAAGTAATGAAAGCTATTCTATCTCTACAGAAAAAGCAGCCTTAGTGGCTCAGGGAAGTCCGGTAAATATTCAGAATATGACCAATAATATTCTTGGGTTAAGCTCTGTAAATTCACAGCCTACGGATTTTCCGATGAATGTTCCTTTTCCCAATGCTACAGAGTTTATCGGTCGTGAAGAGGAAGTTAAAATCATCCATGAGCAACTCATGCAGTCATACGTTCCGATTGCCCTTTATGGTACTGGTGGAATTGGCAAAACTGAGCTAGCTATTCAATATGCACGCCAATACCAAGAAAGCTATGAAGGTGGTATTTGCTGGCTTCCAGCTAGAGATATAGATGTAGCCAAAAGCATTTTGAACTTTGCTCGTTCTCTTCTAGGTATTGACCCTCCAAAAGATTTAGATGTCCGCAATCAGTTGGAATATTGTTGGTCACGTTGGCGGGAAGGAAAAGTTTTAATTGTTTTTGATGACGTAAACAATTTTGACAGAATCCAAAACTACTTACCTCAGAGATCCCGTTTTAAGGTGCTAATTACAACACGTTTAACCTATGGGCTATCTAGGATTAAATTTTTAGAAATTCCTTTTTTGAATGAGTCTGTTGCTGTGAAACTGCTGAGAGCAAGTCTGAGAGGAGAAGATAAACGTATTGATGAAGAAATGGATTATGCGAAGAAGCTTTGTAAATGGCTTGATTATTTGCCTTTGGGTTTAGAGTTAGTAGGTCGTTATCTAGATAGAAAACAGGATTTATCTATTCTAGAAATGCAGAAACGACTAGAAAAAGAAAAACTGGCACAAGAAGCTATTAATAGTATTACTGCTGCTTTTGAACTTAGTTGGCAAGAATTGAGCGAGGATGCAAAACAACTTGGTTATTTGTTGAGTTTATTTGCTCTTGCACCTATTCCGTGGTGGATGGTTGAAAATTTACAATTAGAACAGAAACCTTCCAATGTAGAAAAACTCAGAGATGACTGGCTAATGAAATTTAGCCTCTTACAACGTCAAGAAATTGGTTTATATCAATTTCACCATTTAGTTCGCGAGTTCATAAAAAAAAAGTGTGATGAATTTAATAGCGCAAATGATTTCAAAAAAGATTTTTGCGGGGCGATGGTGAATTTTATAAATCAACTGTTAAGTGGGGAAGCACCTGATGCAGCAGAAACTACTCCACCTATGTTCGTTATTACACACATTGAAGAAATAGCAACAACCTTCTCTTATCTGATGGACGGTAGTCAAATTGTCATGTCTCATACGTGGCTGCTGCTGATATATTCTTATTTGGGAATATATGCTCAGGCAGCATACTGGGGAGAACAATGTCAAGAAGAAATGACACGTCGTGATATCAGAGAAGACATAGCCTCGCTTTGGAATCGATACGAACTAAGTCATATATATTTACGACAAGGTAACTTTAGAAAAGCAGAAAAATACCTGATAGAACTACTGCAACAAGCAAAGGATGCCTTTGATGAAGAAGATGCTAAAGCTGCCTTTCAAGCTCATGTATCTAGTGATTTAGGAAAGTTACTAGCTACTCAAGGTCACTTTGAAAATGCAGAAAATTATTGCCGAGAATCCTTAATAATTATGGAGGAAATAGTTGCCAAACAAGACCGTCAACTCACTCCTAATTTGAGTCTAGATCTGGTTCCAAGTTTAAGTGCTTTGGCTGATGTTTATCGGATTCGAGGAAAATATAAAGACTCTGAAAAACTTTATGAAAGACTATTCGCATTGGGAGATTTTGAATCTGGAGAACATGAGAAATACTTACAGCAACATCCTGTAATTATTATTGATACTTTTATCAAGTTTTCTACTCTTTACCTGGAGCAAGGTTTAACTGATGCTGCTGAAGAATTTTGTGAACAGGCTCAAGGGATTGTAGAAAATACTTTTGGCGATGAACATCCCATATATGCCATATGTTTGAGTAATTTAGCACAAGTATATCTTGCCCAAGGGCGACATCAAGAAGCGGAAGAAATTTGCCAAAAAGCTATTGAAATTAATAAATCTAAAGATAATACTGGACATCCTACTCATGCAATCAACCTCATGAACCTTGGTTCAATTTACACTGCACAAGGTCGTCATGAAGAAGCAGAAATACTATACACAGAAGCATTAGAAATTCAAGAACGGATTTACGGACAAGAACATACAGATGTTGCAGAATCTCTATTGCGTTTGGCAGTAAATTATCTAGAACGAGGATCTGATGATCAAGCCGAGAAAAAGTCAAACCTGACGAAAGCACAAGAAAACCTAAAGAAAGCAGAAAAAATGTACAAATCTGTACTTGGTACAAGTCACCCGAGGTATGGTGAATTGCTGTGTGTTCTTGCAGATGTTAGCTTTTTCCAGAAAGACTACGAAAAAACCGAGAATTTATATAGAGAAGCTATTCAGATATTTGAACAAACACTAGGAGATAGCCATCCTAAGTTAGGTGAAAAATTATCTGTTTTAGCTGGTTTTTTAGTTAGCCAAAATCGGAAAGAAGATGCAAAACCTCTATATCAAAAGTCGTTAGCAGTTGCAGAGGAGGTTTTTGGAAAAGATAATCCAAATGTTTGTGAATATATGCTGGAAATTGCCGAGTTAAACCGTTCTCTTGGCCACGAAGAAGAGGCGGAGTCTATGTATGCTCAGGCAATTGGTATATATAGTAAAGACAAGTCTATTAATCCTGATTTTTCAGAGGGGTTAATGAGACTAATTGAACTTTATAAGTCTCAACGTCGTGATGATGAGGTAGTTGCTTTATACAAAAGGTTATTGGAAGTAAGCCGCAGACTTCTTGGCAACGAACATCCAAATATCGTTAATATTCTGAGTAAATTAGCAAAATATCTGGCAGAACAAAAGTCTTATCTAGAAGCGGCTGGGTTTCATGAAGACGAGCTAAAGATTAGAAAAAGTATTTTTAACGAAAAACACCCCAGTATTGCTAATAACATGGGTAATCTTGCTCATGTTTATGAATTACTAACAAGATTTGACGAAGCAGAAGAACTATATCGTCAGGCTCTAGAAATTAATACTATTGCCTATGGTGATTCACATAAAAAAGTTGTGATGATTCAGAGAGCTTTAGTTCAAATAGATAATTATAAAAAACTTAGTAACTCTAATAAAAAAGAACCTTCTTATCCAAATCCTGAATATACTACATCAGATGCTAGTAATTCAGAAGCATCACCAAGAGAACAGCCAGTCAATAACGAAGCAACGGTTCCGAGTCAAGAAATTAAAGAACAATCTACCGAGGTAGAAAATAAACTCTCAGAGAAGGAAAAATTAGAAGAGCAAAACGCTCAGATGGAAAACGATCTGAAAAACTTGACACAGCAAAATAATCAACTGAAAGAGAAGATGCAAGAATTGGAAGAGCAGCAAAAACTTTTTGAGGCACAAATTGAAAACTATCAGCAAAAAAATTTGGCACACGAATCAGTTTTAGAGACAGCTGCAAAAGAATTAATTAGGCTAACTCAGGAAGAATGTGCAAAACTATCTGAACTTTTAGTAGTTGTTCTTAATGATTTAGAACAGGAAAGAAAAAATTATAAGCAAAAATGGGATGAATTACAAACAGCGATTGAAAAATTCAACAAATATGGAGAAGAAACAGATGAAATATATTGTCATCTTCGTACTCATTATCAAGCTGATGATGTTCTGAGTCAAAATCTACCTCTGGATAGAAAAAAAGTAGATAGTGTTATAGAAAAAGTTCGTCAATTATTAGCTGAACTAGACAAAGAACTCTCTCATGCTCGGACTGTACATGAAGAAGCGAAGAAAAGATCTATTTATACCTTTTAAATATGTCTCTTTTAAATATTGCCGAAATTTGTCCTGCTACACACACTCTCGGCCCAGGCCAACGTTTTGCAATCTGGGTTCAAGGTTGCTGTTTTCGTTGCCAAAACTGCATTTCTCCAGATTGGATACCAATGATAACAGCAACTTTAATCGAACCGAAACTGTTAGCAGATATGGTACTGTCTACTCTGAATACAGAAGGGATAACAGTTTCAGGAGGTGAACCAATGCTTCAAGCAGAGGCTTTATTGGAGCTATTCACTCTTTTGAGAGAACAAAGAGATATATCTATCATTTGTTTTACAGGTTTTACTATAGAGCAACTGCGCTCAAAAGGCGATCGCAATATCAACCAAGTTCTCAATACTATTGATGTCCTGATTGATGGACAATATATACAAGAGCTTAATGACAACAAGGGTTGGCGTGGTTCTTCCAACCAAGTAGTTCATTTCCTGTCTCCAAGATATTTGCCGGAAGCCAGTTTGTTTCTTGAGCGTGAACGTAATGTAGAGATTCATTTATGCAATGACGCGGCTCTAATGGTTGGCATACCCCCGCATAATTTTCAAAGAGCCTTCGAGCAAACAATTGAAAATCTAACGTAAGTCTGTCCACATTCAGTAGACCGAAAACTTTTGCGATCGCTGTGTAATGAATACCTGTCTAAGTGGAATTTTATTTAAAATTGGTGATTTGAAGTACCAGTTTTGAATGAATTAGTGCAATTTGTAACATAAGTAAAGCTAATGAATCAGCCAAGTAGGGTATCAGTTAGGTCGAGGGGGAGTATTATCTCCCCCTCGACCTAACTACCACCCATCGTGTGATTTGAACGATAATTTAGCCAAACGGTCACGAAATACTTCACTTTGTACTAGGACAACATATAGTTCAAAGCT
>NZ_JACKZU010000107.1:0-22085 GCF_014222165.1 Nostoc sp. 2RC | reverse complement strand
CAGAGGTGAAACGCTGCTGCGGCAACGATAGTTTAGGGGTTGCCCTACGCTAAAATAGCTCGATGCCAGGTTCTATTCTTTTATCCATAATATTGTTTGTATTTTTTATACATTCAAATTTAAGTAGACTTATCCCCAGCTTATCTAATAAGCTGGGGATATTGTTTATTAATAATAATGGTTCACGACTGTGAATATATGCGGGGAATTAATTTTCATTGCATCAGTAGAAGATATTTGCATGTTTCTACTCTACGTTCAGAAATTCCAAATATCCATTGCTAAGTTCTTTCACCGCCAACTCATAAAATTGTTTACCATGTTCTGGTGTTGCTAAAGCAGGATTTGATCCCATACGTCCATCCGGATAACGCACTCGAAAGTCTGCTGCACTATAAATCTTGTGTCCGCTGGCAACTTCTGGTGAAAGGGGTGCTTGCTTAATCGCTTCTGGATAAACGTACTGGGTGAGGGCTACTTCACTTGGAGTTGCATGAGAACCTTCTCGATCGCCATATAATTCTTTAGCTAGTTTATATACTGAATTACACATAAACCAGTTACCAACTTGGCATTGTACTTGTTGGGCATTTGCAATGTGCAGATCTTCTAAATGAGCGTAAGTTTCTGAAAAAGCTGCTTTGAGAGTAGCAATGTTACCGCCGTGTCCGTTAATAAAGTAGAACTTGCTAAAACCGGCTTTGGCTAAACAAGTTATATAGTCTCGCACTACTTGAATTAAAGTACTAGGACGCAGACTGATTGTTCCAGGAAAAGCAGTATGGTGCAGTGCCATCCCCACATTAATTGTAGGGGCAACCATCGCTCTAGTTGCGTCGCCCACACCACGAGCGATCGCTTCTGCACAAATAGCGTCAGTACCAATTAATCCTGTTGGCCCGTGTTGTTCTGTGGAACCAATGGGAAAAATAATACCTGTTGATTGCTGTAAATAAGCTTCTACTTCTTGCCAAGTACTTAAATGTAGTAACATTTTTGGTGATTTTCCTCTGATAAGACATCTTCTATGATTTAACTTCTACTACTAACATAATTATGAAGTTTCTTTTGATTTAGTGGTGGTCTTCGCTAGAATTCGTATTTTTGAGAATTTTAATTAATAGATCCCCGCTCTCTTCAAGAAAGCGGGGATATGAAAGCAGATTTCAATTTATTGAAATTCAGTTTGGTCGCTAGCTATCAAGCTTATTTTACTTTTGAATTCTGCGGTATTTTTCAATAATGATTTAGGATTGAGTTATAAAATGTTTCTTTTGTAGATATCAAAAAAACAAAGGGGATCAATCTCTAATCTGAATTAATCAAAGTAATAATGCTTTTTTACGTTACTTTTAATTTCCCATATGCAAGACATACCAGCAGGAAAAATTACTAAATTTCCTTTGCCTATTTGCACTGGCTGTCCACCATCAGGAGTAACAACTACATCACCTTCCAAAAAGTAGCAAGTTTCTTGAGAATCATAAGTCCAAGGGAATTTTGAGACTTCCTTTTTCCAAATTGCCCATTTGGAAACACCCAATTGTTCGAGACGTTGTTGACTAGGTTGATGCTCAACTTGAATTTCCATACTGTGCTTGATATCGTTTTTTTAGCAGTACGATTGGATATCTTCTCCACATTTATCTACTAAATAACATAAAGCACGAAAACGCAAGCCTACAAATTCATCGTAAAGGGGATTGAGCTTGCACATTGGAGGAATGTGAGCTATCTTGCGGCCAAACAGGATGATATCACGTTCAAAGGGACACTGGGCTGGAATCAATTTGGCGATAAATTTGGCCAATTTGCGATTCTGAATTTCAATTTTGTCGAGCCATTGACGTAATGGTTGCAGTAGATCTAATTTCCGCTGAGCAAATTGTTTTTTAGTAACTGCTGGATTTTTTTCTTCTAAAGGGCTAATAAAAGCAGGTAGAAATATTCGCCGATTATTGGTTTTAAGCATAGTTTTAAGCAAGGTTTTCCTTGTTGTAGATGAACTATTTGTCGTTTTTGAATAGTGCTATGTAATTTGTTTGGCAATTTGCATTCTGTTAAGGAATCGAGGGAAAGCAAGCAGAATGCAAAGCATTTACATGCATCTTTGGGGGGAAATAGTTTGATTAATTGTTATTTAAACCCACCAAATGTTCAAGAACTGTCCCGTTAAATACAAAATAACAAAGAAAATATAAAAATTGCATTTCTTTAACTTATTAATTTTTAATCTCAAAGATTGCAATTTTATATACAAAATATAAAAGCCTGGTTATAAAACTGCCTAGTATCTACAGATATACTTTAAGGAAGAAAAACACCGTTTTTGCGTCGCTATACATACACTCCGCTAGGATTAGCCTATACTATCTATAGACATTAGGGTGCTAAATATTCAGTAATTTGTGCTATATGTTACACAAAATAACCCAGATATTATTTAATAAGTAGCAAAAAATCCTTTGATAAGTTCAAACTAATAGTGACAATTAACAGTCATGAATCCGAATTAGTAATTAAGTCTGTGTTTCACATACTTGCTCGTCGCGCCACAATTGATATAGCCGCGTGGCGGGCATCGTCATATATAAAATATCACCTGCACTGAGGTTAGTTTCTAGCAAATCCCAGCCGTGCAGCGTTTGGTGATTTGTTTCTACGTATAAAGGTACACAATCAGTAGACATGGCGACATCTTTTACCCACTGACCGCAAAAGGCGTGTGAAGGTGTAATTACTGCGGCGAAAGCTACCCAAAGACTATCTGCTGTGATGCCATTACCAAGGATTCGTCCACCTAATGCAGCTGCGGCAAAAGCTGGGGCTGCTAATTCAGCAGGGCTGAGTACTGCCTCGAAGTCAAATAGCTGTTGTGCCATACCAGCGAAATCGGGATCGGCATAATGAACAATCACTGGGATGCTTGGCGTCAAGCTTTTAGCCTTGAGAGCAATCTCTAAATTTGTGGCATCGTTACTAGTTACAGCCAATACTGCCGCGGCAGAATCTATATTGCTGGACTTGAGTATGGTACGGAAGCTAGCATCACCTTGAATTACAGGAATACCTAGTCCTCTGGTGGTGTTAACAAATCTGTTATTTGAGTCAGTTTCAATGACTACAACTTCATGTCCGTTGGTGTGGAGTTGCTGGACAATTTTGACGCCAATACCACTCAAGCCGCAGACGATGTAGTGATAGCGTTGGGGTATTCGTGCTGCATCCCAAAATTGCTTAAAGCGGCTTCCCAGGACAAAATCGGTAAGCATTGCGTACCAGATACCAATTACCACTGCGCCAACTAGCATCATGATAACGGTAAATAATTTAATACTATTGGGAGCATTTTCTACTACTTTGTCATTACCGCCTGCTCCAGTAATCATACCCACAGAAAAATACAGAGCATCGATGACAGACAACTTCAGTTCAGCAGATGTATAGGTGAGGGTAGCAAGTAGAATCACCGCAAGTAAGACAACTGCACCCACCACTACCGATCGCCCATGTTGCTGAAACTCTCTAAGATTAGTTATAACTTTCAGCAATTTTCTAATTAACGATCGCCTCTGAGGACGAATCCGGGGTTGCGTACCAACAATTAAGCGATCCCCGACTTTTAACTCTTGTCCTGAGATGACGGCGGATACCAAATCCATTTCACCTTCCACTGGAAGATAATAAATTAGCATCCGCGATCGGTCTTCCCACAACTCATTGAGTTTTCGACCTTTCCACAAATGATTTTCATCAATATATTCTTCGTGAATTGGCCAAGTTTGCTGAAATAATTTAATTTGGCCGATGGCTCGACTTCCCAGTGCCGCAAAGGTAAATACCGGTGCTGCCAAACCCACAACACTCATACTCAAATGGTCTGGCAAAGTTTGATCTAAGCGCTCACCCAAATTTGTATTATAAAAGCGGTTAATGATGCGAATTTGGGGATTCAGCACTCGCGCTTGCATCATAATTGACAAATTCAGTTCATCTTTAGAACCAGCAATTACTAAAGTCTGTGCCTGCTCGATTCCTGCTGCTTTGAGGGTAGCCGCTGCTTGCAAATCGCCAACAATCACATCCGGCGTAGTTTCTCCTGGAATCGCTTGGTGATGAATGCCAACAACAAATGCTCCCTGCTGTCTGAGCAAACGAAAGATTTTATATCCAGTACGTCCTAAGCCACAAACAATAATTCGAGGTTTCATGAAACGGCAGCATCTTTTACAGGCGGGGCTGCATTTCTAGTTAATTATCCAAATTATTGCTCGTTTCCTAGAAATATAACTGTAACTGACAACACGATTACTTTAATTGCAAGAGTTAGGAGTTGGGAGTAAAAAAGTGTTTATATTTGACTTTGATGTGTGAATAAACAGCTATTAGATGGCACTTTTCGCAAATTCTAAAAGTCAATGTCATTCAGATACCTGAAATTTTAAAATATTGACCTGATGAAAAACTTAGCGCCCTTAAAAGATTTTGGTAGTATTCTATGCCCTCTAATTCTAGCAGGAGTGTTAGGGACTACAGCCCAAGAAGCACAGCCGCAGTCAGCACCAGGGCCTATTTCTGCGCCTAATGTCACACTTAGTGTGCAGCGTAGCAGTGGTAGGTGTCCTCAAGCAATTGGACTGTGGTGGTTTACTTTACAACTCTTAGAGCAGAAAGCCCACCAACAAAAGACTAAAAACTTTTTGGGTTTTTAGTCTTTTGTGTCCTTCAGGGGTGGGATGAATGCGTAGCGCCTTTAGGCGCAGTCTAGTTTTTAACGTGTTTTTTGATTAGCAATATACTTTTTAATTGTCTCGCTTGATGCGTCTCCTGCTGTTCCACAAAAATAGCTTCTAGTCCACATTGAGGGCAATCTTAGTAGATGCGGAAATTCCTGTCTCAACACTCTAGAAGTATAGCCTTTGAGTCTAAACATAATTTGGTCTGGGGCTAAGGTTGGAGGACAACTCACAAAAAGATGCACATGGTCTTCCATAATTTCAAGGGCTAGAATTTCGCACTCTAGTTCTTTTGTTTTTTCATAAAGCAACTCCTCAAGTTTTATAGCAACATTTCCAACTAACACCTTTTTGCGTCTTTTTGGTATCCAGACAAAGTGGTAATTAATCAAAGTGACTGATGTTGTCTTGTGTCTATATTTTTCAGGCATATATAAAATTTGCGTCAAGTCATGGTCAATAGCTTGCGCCTATCAACCATGTTGTACTATATTAGATTTGTCGTCAATAGGTCGAACGATGTTAGTCTTAGAAGCCAAGTTAAAAGGTAAACAAAGTCAGTACAATTCAATAGATGAAGCTATTAGAGCGGCTTTATTTGTCCGCAACAAAGCTCTAAGACATTGGATGGATAACAAGGATGTTGGCAAGAACGACTTGTCATCGCTTTGTGCTGTTTTAGCTCAGGAATTTGAGTTTGCCAATAAGCTTAACTCTATGGCTCGTCAGGCTTCTGCTGACAGAGCCTGGTTTGCAATCAAAAGTTTTTACGATAATTGCAAAGCCAAGAAACCCGGTAAGAAGGGATTTCCACGCTTTAAAAAACGTGGGCAGTCTGTTGAGTATAAAACATCAGGATGGAAACTTTCTACTGATAGAAAATACATCACATTTAGCGATGGGTTTAATATCGGTAAGTTAAAAATTGTTGGTACTCGTGACTTAAGTTTCTACGCTATTAAACAGATTAAGCGTGTCAGATTAGTTAAAAGAGCAGATGGTTATTATTGTCAATTTTGTGTTGACGTTGAACGCAAAGAACAGCATCAACATAGTGGTTTGCAAATAGGAATTGATGTAGGACTTGAATTTTTCTACACTGATTCTGATGGTAAGACAGTTGAAAATCCTAGACTACTACGCAAGTCCGAGAAATCTTTAAAGCGCAAACAGCGTCAAGTTTCAAAGAGTAAAAAAGGTTCATATAATCGCCGTAAATCTGTTAAAAAATTAGCTAAAAAACATCTCAAGGTAAGTAGACAGCGTAAAGATTTTGCAGTTAAGACTGCAAGAGCGCTTGTCCAGTCTAGCGACTTGGTAGTTTATGAGGACTTGCAGGTGAAAAATATGGTTAAAAACCATCATTTAGCTAAATCTATCAGCGATGCATCGTGGTCAATGTTCACTAATTGGGTAGACTACTACGCTAAAGTTTTTGATACTTGGGCGATAGCGGTTGCGCCACACTACACATCACAAGATTGTTCTGTTTGTGGGACACGAGTTAAAAAATCATTGTCTACTCGTACCCATAAATGTCACTGTTGTGGAACAGTTATGCATCGTGACCACAATGCAGCGATTATGATTTTGAACAAAGGAATTAAAAGTACTGTGGGGCACACAGAATCTAAAGCTTCTGGACAGAACGACCTCTATCTAGGTGGGGAAACTCCTCTAGACAAGTTGGCTGGATGAACGAAGAATCCCGTCGCCTTTAGGCACGGGAGTGTCAAAAAACGTATCAAAGAATTGAAAGATAACTCTGAGCTAAATCGAGAGCAAGCCCAATTATTACTTCAGGTAGAACTTGGCTTTGCCTTGATGGAGTGTTTAGGAATCGATGATGAACCAGTCACAGCAGTTTGGGCAATACTCAGTGGTATGCCTTTGCGACATCCACGTTTACAAAACTTAGATGAAAATCAGAGGCGTGCAGTTGCTAATGCTCGGCAAATTATCCCATTTTCTGCACGTTTTGTATGGTTGGGGGCATTACGTTTCTACATTCGCAATATTCCGCAAAACTGGCGTAATTATGATTTTAATATCCAGGATTTAGATTCTCAGATTATTCATGCGGCGAAAGGTCTGCGCCATCAAGTCCACCAAAATTTATATGAAAACTGTCTGAGTGCTGATTTAGAGTTTCGCCAACGCAGGGCTGAACCAGCAAAGGCAGGAGTTCCCTACCAATTCCAGGCGAAGACGGAAAAAGAAACAGTTTCCATGCAAGTACAGTTCACACCAGAACATTTAAGTCCTGCACGACAACAACCTTGGTTTCCTATACCACGCGATCGCAACTCTTTTTCAGTGCGAATTTCAGATTTAGAGTCAGATGCAGAGTTCCTCGATCGCCGCGAACAGTTACTAGCACGCCGATATGGTTGGCACGAAACACAAAAAGGACATTGGGTAAGCCGCTTTGGCAAAATCAACTTTCACAAAATTCAGCCAGATGGGACGGTGAGCGATCGCAATACAGAACCACTAGATTTGGATGGTTTTGTACATATTGCGGGACAGGTGGCTTCTGGGAAGTCTACCCTGTCAACTTTGCTTGCTGTTAATGTTGTGCGAAATCATAGCGATCGCCGCATCACCTTAGTTGTCAGTGATGTACAGTCAGCAATTCGGTTAGCAAATCAAATTAATTGGTGGTTCTGTGACGATCCCGAAAACGATGAGCCTGTTGCAGTACCGTTATTAGGACGCACTAAACGAGACGCACATCTGAAAAGCTTCTATGGCTCAAAAGACTTTCAGGAACACTGGCAACGCCGACAACCACATTGGGGCGATCGCTTTTTGGGAACGGCTTGTGCTTTGCAAGGACTCCTACAAGCTAACGATATCTTTGATCGATTGCATGGTAAGCCACTCATACCTGGAACTGAGCCATGTCACGCTTTGAAAGAAGCACCAGAAAGCGAAAGCAAGCGTAAAAAACAAAACAATTACCCTGGTGTTTCTCATTTATGTCCGTTTTTTGCTACTTGCCCATCACAGCTAGTCTATCGTGATATGCCAAATGCCCGTGTTTGGATTACAACTCCAGGTGCAATGGCAATGGCTGGTTTACCGCGTCATCTAGAATTGCGTCCCATCAAAATAGGGGAACTCGTTTATCTACATTCCGATATTGTTGTATTCGATGAAGTAGACACAGTTATTAAGTGGTTTGATGACGTATATGCTGAAGAAGTTTTACTGACCAATGGTGGTGTTTTTGATGACATTGGGGTACTTTAGGACAGCAACTTGAGGAATTGAAACGCCTTGGCCAGAGCAATCCAGATTTTTGGCAGGATAGGGAACGCATACTATTACTCGTCAACTCCTACGATCAGGCGCGATGGGTAGCAGAGGAAATCCGTCAATGTTGGTGGGGTATGCGGGAGCAAGTTTACCATTTGCAGCGCGATCGCACAGAAACTTTGACTGAGGATGATATCAACTATTTCTCAAAGATGGAAGTTGGTGCGCTTAACCGTGCTGATATCGAAAAATTGCTATTAATGGTATTTACCGAGCATTGCAGGGTAAAGCAATGCACATTTTTCTGATTTATCGAGAACAAGATACTTGTGAAGTAGTTTACCAACAATTACGTGATGTATTTCTTCTAAATGAAAATGAAGATTTTCCACAAGATATAACAGTTTCAAAAATTTTGATTGATGATGCGACGCTTTTGCAGCCACTTAATACAGGTGGATTATTGCCTAAAGATCGTAATAAATTCGATGAGCAAATACGTGCATCAAGCAAAGCGAGAAGCATGGCGAATTTTTCTCCAAAAAAATGCTATTATTCCACGGATAAATTTTGAGACTAATCCCCACTGCTTAGCAATTATTGAAATTGGCAGAATTAAAACAAAAGGAGTTCTCCCTCAACAAAACATTAAAGAAGCTATTCGTGAAGCTTGTGTTAGAGAGGGAATGAGTTCTCAAATGATACAGACAGTTACACAAAAATCAAGTGACACAGAAGACGATGAGGATAAATTACCAGCCTACAGCAAAGCAACAAAAGGACGGGTGATGAATGCTGTACTGGATGGAACATTAGTACAGTTTGTTGCACGGGTAGTAACTAAACATTTAGACAGACCAACCATTGTTTTAATTGAAGCCGAAGGGTGGCGTAACGAACGTGGCGAAGATAATGAAGGCAAAATGTGGCCTCAGTTGCAAAATGAGTACCTGCTGGCAAAACGCAACGTTCTAGACTTCAGCCATGTTCCTGGTCATACTTGCGAGTACAGCCGTGAGAATAACCAATTAAAGAACTTATTAGCAGTAATTCGGATTCGCACTGGTAAAGAAACACCACAATACATCACCAATCGAGAAACTTGGAGCGAAGATTGTCCAACACGAGATTTACCACATCTCAGCGGTTTTTACGATGGGTCAGCACTAGAATTACTACATTATTTCTCTGTGGGAAGGCTACCAAAAACACAAAAACTGCAAAATGAGATGCCAATACCCGAACTTTACAAACTCGGTTATCAAGACGATGAATACAGTGCTAACATCCCATTCAAACATCAACAAATGGTGGAAATTGTGCCGTTCTTTGTACGCTCAGATTTTCAAAAACAAGAAGCTTTAAAGGCTCTGTGTCGAGTACCTCACTATTTAAGATGCACACCTGCTTGGTCTATGGGAAATATCGTTTTGCCATACCCAATGCATTTAGGCAAGGAACTCATAGAAGACCATCTATGCATACTTGGTGTAAATTGACAAAGGGAACTCCAAAAAATAAATTATTCCGGTTAAAGCGTTAACAGTTAACAGTTAACAGTCAACAGTAGTAATGAAATATTTTTTGACTTGGAAGTCCCAAATTTAACGTGAGGCATAATCAAAGGTATTTGTTATGCCTCAACAGATGAACTTTCTTAACACCAAGCGTCCCCTCTGAATCACAAGCCCCTTAAACGGAGGCGATATCAAACCTCCGTCACCAACCAAGCACGCAACACTTCTGCAACTGTCCATGCTTGGGCAATGCATCCGCGTGGAGTCATTGGGGCATCGCCATCAAAAATTTCGCTGAGACTGCCAATGCCATGTGCTATTAGATGATTAGCCATTGGTTGCAGAAATTGACGCGCCTGTTTAGGATTTTTGTAGACGCGTAGATGTGCTGTGACAAACGACCCTAACAACCAACCCCACACAGTCCCCTGATGGTAAGCACCATCGCGTTGATACTGGTTGCCACCGTATTTACCCTGATACTGGGGATGATTGGAAACGAGCGATCGCAATCCATGTGAAGTTAGTAACATCTGTCCACAAATGTCTACCACTGCTTTTTGTTGGGCTGTTGTCAGTGGGCTTTCTGGTAGGGAAACGGCGAAAATTTGGTTAGGGCGCACAGATGGATCATCTCCGTTGGGAGTATCCAGCACATCGTAACAGGAGCCGGTTTGCTGATTCCAAAAGCGAGCAAATCTGATTTGGGCGCGGTCTGCCATCGCTTCATACTCTTGATGGGGTTTGCCAATCAAACGAGCAAACTTAGCCATTGTTCGTAGGGAATTATACCACAGGGCATTAACTTCTATTGGTTTGCCAATGCGGGGCGTTACTACCCAATCTCCAACTTTCGCATCCATCCAAGTCAGTTGCACGCCCTTTTCTCCTGCATACAGTAAACCATCGGTGGCATCGAGGTGGATGTTGTAGCGCGTACCGCGACAGTGCCAGTTGATGATATCCGTCAGCACGGGGAATAGTTCCATTAGTAAATCATTATCCTCAGTGGCGTTGTAATAAGCTCGAATGGCTTCAAAATACCAAAGAGTTGCATCGACTGTGTTGTATTCTGGTGTCTGGCCTGCATCCGGGAAACGATTGGGCAACATTCCCTGGTCTACGTGCCTAGCAAAGGTGCGAAGAATCGAACGTGCAATTTCTGGGCGGCCAGTGGCCAAGGTTAAACCAGGGAGGCTAATCATGGTATCACGTCCCCAGTCACTAAACCAGGGATAACCAGCAATGATAGTTTTGCCTTGGGGGTCTTCTGGTACTGAACGGTCAACGATAAACTGGTCAGCAGCCAAAACCAAATGATTCACCCAAGCAGGAGGATCGGCAGCATTCAAAGGTCGGTTAGATTTCCAAAGTCCAATTAATTTCTGTTCTAGGGTGTGGCGATGTTTGAGTGCTGCTTCGCCGTTCAACTCTGGTTGCTTGTGAGTGCTAGCAACAAAGGTGAGGGATTCTCCTAAATTGAGGGTAACTTCAAAGGTAGCGGCGTGGAGGTGGTCTTCTTTGTCACTTAATCCTCGATAGCGTTCTACAGCTAAGTCAAAGTTATAGTACCAATTGTGGGCAGGGGAGGCGCTGGCGCGGTCAGTTAGTAGATATATAGGTACGGCATCAGGATAAGCACTGACACAAATTCCCTGTTCCACTTGTTCGATAGACATCTGCCAATCATTATAATTGTGGGTGTCGCTGTGGTAATCGCGGTAGTTAGCGATCGCCTTAAGCGTCAACTTCAGTGGTTGAGTGGCACGACGCAGAGTATATTGTACGTAAGTTGTATTCGCTGCCTGTTGCATCCAGATTCGTTTTTCTAACAATGCATCAGCAACAGCAAAACGCCACAGGGGAACTGTACCTTCTAAAGAAAAATGTTCGATATTTTGATAGCCGTGGGCATCGATGGTACCATCTGCCCAACGATTGGTATATAGAGAATAAAAGCCATCGCCATACAAGACTGTTTCATCTAGCTTTGCTAACAGTAAAGTGCGACCCAGAGGCGGTTGCAAAGCTGCTACTAATAAACCGTGATAGCGGCGAGTTAATAAACCTGCCACGGTTCCAGAAGCATAACCCCCGATACCGTTAGTCACTAACCATTCCCGTGATGCTGCTATGTCCAGATTACCGCAGATTTCCCGCCCAAATTCCATACACATAACTCAACACTCTTGCTGGCGATCGATATTTGGATTATCAGTTATCGATCGCATAGTGTGGTGAAATGAACATTAAGAAATTATAAAAAAGTCATTACCGAATCTCGAATATTCGCAGACATAAATTCAGAGTTGTTAGGACTTACGCAACTGGCATATTATTTTAAGTTTGTAGTAAGGACTTCAGTCCTTATTAGAGGACTAAAGTCCTTACTACAAGCAAAAAAAATTGATTTTTTGTGACACTTGCGTAAGTCCTGGTTGTATCTAAAAAAATAAATTGTTCGGCTTTGGGTTGTTGATTAGTTGATTGTTGACTGATACCAATTTTGCAGCCTTTGTGACAAAGGTATTTCAATAATTTCAAACAATACTTATTATACCAATTTAGTCTCAGAACTTCTTATCTCTATCTCCCTTGTCCTCCTTGTCCCCTTGTCACTCTTCTCCATTCCCCCATACTCGTAACTTTTCCAAGACGATCGCTGATTTTGCTTGTTAAACTTTAAGTTATCAATATAGCACTCCCAAATAATTTGTGAAATCTTACATGTCAGGGTTGTTGATTGTTAACAGTCAACAATCAACACCTATATGTTCACAACTGAAATAGGATTGCTATATAAGCATAATTAAGTATTTTACAAAACTATCTTCCAGTTATCAGTTAGTAAAATTGCAATTAATGAACGAACAATTGAAAGTGATACGAGTTGCTTGGTGCAGTCCAACTGATTTGCCCAAACCCCAAAATTTATCTCTCAATTTGGAGTGGGTTCAAGTTGATAGTCCCGCTTTATTTGAGAAACATTTTAACGCTGTTGTACTGGATGTTAGGAATTTTGACAATTTGGAGCAAGTCAAGTTTATATACACTAATGTTGGTTTACCAACAGTAATTTTGATAGACACTATAGAGCAAGAATCCACTGTCCTTTCTTGGTTGGATGCAGGAGATGAAACCTGTAAACGGGATGCCCTTGATTGGCAAATCGGTTTGCGTTTGCAACGGAGTTTGTGGCATAGCAAGCAAAAGCATTCTTTTAACCTTGATAAATTAACCGGGACTGCTAATTTTCGTAAGTTTAATGATTATGCCATCGAGCTTTTAACATCCAACGAAGATGTAGAGTCTGTATGTTTGATTTACCTCGATATTGACCGTTTTAAGTTTATTAACGATAGTCACGGTCATATTGCGGGGGATCAGATTTTGCAGGAGGTAGGGCAGATTTTACAAAAGTACTCTCTAGGAGCAGGAATTGTTGCTCGGACGGGGGGTGATAAATTTGCTATTTGTATGCGTGGTAATACTGAGCAGGGAAAAGCTTTTGCAGAATTTCTCAGAACTCAAATCGAGACTTATGAATTCAGACTTAAGGAAAAGTCTTCAGTTCATATCACAGCTTCCTTGGGAGTAGTACCCATGACTGGACATTCATCTCTTGAACAACTGTGGCAAGAAATCAATCAATGCGTCTATGCTGCTAAACAGAAGGGACGCAACCAAGTTGTCACTGCTGAGGAATTTGATGCTATTGCAGACGCTTCTGGACAAGATAAGCTGATTACTGATTTTGAGCATCGAATTCGCGTCACTGCTGAACGGATGATTAATGAGATGGTGCTTAAGGCTAGTCGTTTAGCCAAGAAATACAGAGCAGAAGCCGAACACGATGGCTTGACTGAAATTTTCAATCGCCGCTATCTCGACAGATTACTATTGCGGGAAATAGAAAAGTCTCACAAGTATCAGCAACCATTAACAGTAATACTCCTAGATCTAGATTATTTTGGTGAAGTCAATCGAACCTACGGCTTTCCCACTGGAGATAAAGCACTGAAAACTGCTGCTCATGTATTTAAAAGTAACGTTAGAGGAGTGGATTGGGTGACACGTTACGGTGGCGAAGAATTTTGTATAGTCATGTCCGATACCGATTTGAACACAGGCTATCAAATAGCCGAACGAATTCGTCTAGCTCTAAGCCAGGAAATCGTTACAGCTTACAATGGCGAACAGTTTCGACTCACTGCTAGCATTGGAATTGTGCAACTGATACCAGAAGATAATCCTATTTCTTTGTTGCAGCGTGCTAGTGACAAAGTTCGACAGGCAAAGAAAAACGGGCGCAATCAAACTTGCTTGTGATTGCTACAGTACAATTTAGGGATTAATTGCCGAATTAGCCATTTTCACTAAAGAAGCGCCATCGCCAGCTTTCAATCCCACAGTATATTGCACGCCCTGTTGTCGCCAAGTCAAGGTAGCATCGGAACAATTAGCACCACAACTAAAATCTACAAAATAGCCAGTGATACCTTTAGCCAAAGATACACGTTTACCAGTAAGGCGGGGCGTTTTCTGGGTTACTGCTTCAGCAGACAGCACACCCAAACGGCAAGCATTTCCACCATTACAATCAGGACTAAAACCCAGTAAAATATCGTACTTCTTTTGGCTAGCAGTTTCTATAATCGCGTAAATCGGGTATTCCCCATCCGACTCTGGAATAAACTTCGGTAATAATATCTTGATTTGAGTTTTTTGCTTTAATTTAGGCAAAATCGACCTAAAAACTGGATTTGATTGGATTTTAGTTTGTCCTTGTGCTATTAGTTGAGCCTGATGGTTAACACTAGCTACTGCTGACTTGGGAAAACTGCTAGGACTAACTAATAAAAACACAGCACATACAGTACCAATTTGTTTAAAGCCTAAAATCATAGTTTCAAACCTTTTTAATCTTAAACACTTATTTGTAATACCCATTTTCTGTATCAAATTACGCATTTTATAAATATAAGAGTACAAAAACTGGGAATAATGATATCAATTTGTTGACTGTTGACTAACGCATTAAGTTATTGTCCTTGTCTCCCTTGTCTCTCCCATCTCCCCCATACTTCTCTGCGAGAGGCTGCGCCAACGGCTCCGCTCAGTACAAGTCTCCCCCTCTCCCCCACCTCCCTACAGCAAAAATTACGTTTTAGAACGCAAAATGTTATTACAGATTGGGATTTAAAAATCTGATAAATTTTTGATTTTATAGATGAAAATAGATAACAGGTCACTTGACCTATAACTTTTAATCGGATAGCCTTAGCGTTCAGAAACATTTTATTGGGAAACCGATGAACAGAAAACTAATACTGAATTTGCTTTCTACTTCCACAATTTTTGCCTCGCTGATGTCCACCCTGGGAATATTTCATCCTGCCCATGCTAGTATCACTCAGCGATTAATGCACACGCAAGACGGCCGCACCTGCATCACTAACCCACATGGCGGTAAAGATTTTATATGCATTCGAGATTCTGAGAGAAAGCAACCTTACACCTCTAAACAACGTTCCACCACTGTTGTCACATCAGTATCAGATGAGAATATTGCGATGCTGGACTTTACTGAAGAGGAAAGCGAAGCTGCAATTAAATTATTTGCCTGTGACTGTCCATATTGCATAAATTCTCTGCGTCAGTTGCGTGGCACTGGCAACTTGGTGTATTAGAGTTGAAAAGTCTTGATGGCGATCGCAATAACTTCTATTCAACTGTTAACAACACCCCGATAGTCTACAAAACTGTACCAATTTTGGATTTTAAAGTTTGGATGTTGGCTCGAAAGTCTCAATTACAAAACCATTCCCAGAATTCCAAACAATACCACTTATCCTAAATTTGGTAAAAAGTATACAAACCAAAAAAGCATTTTTAATTAAAGCAAGGGACTGGGGACTGAGTGAAAAGTCTTTTGATGTCTAAGTTTTTTCGTATGTTAATGTCCTAACCGCCTTGACTGTTGCTATGTAACCAAAGAATGAAGACGTGGGGACTAGTATATACGATGCAGAGATTCATTTCTCACCGTTACTATGTCCCTGCATCCCCGTGTCCCCCTCGTGTCCGCTTCATTCAACCACTTCATTCACAGGGAATCTATCAATCAGCTGCATTGCCCGATAAGCATTACGCTGGAAAGAATCTGGTAAGTGGGGAACATGGGGTATCTGCGATAATAAATCCAATGTCCGCCGTAAAATTCTCACTACGTCACCTTCGTCCAAACTGGTGTTATCGCACAGTTCTGTCCACTCCATACCCAGCGCCCACTGTTCCACTAAGGCAATTAACTCAAACTCCAACCATATAGGTAAAGCTACGTTGTAACGACGTTGTAATTGGAACATCTGCCGACGAATTCCCCGTAATTTTCCTAAGGCTTCTGTGACTTCATTACTGAGGTCAAAGTTAACCTTACTATCTGGACGTGGAGTTTCTGTCACCAAAGCGGCCGCCGCTGCTGCTAAATGGTGCGGATCTAAATTGTCCAGTTCGCGGCTAGCGAATACTAAACCCAGCCACAATTCATTTTCACCACGAATGGCAGCAGCAATTTGCCCTAGTTGTGTGGGTAATAGGTTATCTAATGCACCAAAGTGTTGCAGAATAGCAATTAAATTGAGAAATTCTTCCCAATGACGTTGTGACTGTTGCTCTACTACCGCTTGCAACTCTTCGAGTTCGGCTTCTAGTTCAATATACCGGGCCCTGCGTTTGAAAATAGTTCCGACATTGCCTGATTGATGTACGGGATGAGCTTCTATTTGCTCTTGGATAGCGGTAACACGACTGAGTTGTTCGGCAACCTCTGGTGCCATATACAAAGACTCTATGGGATTGGGAATTCGAGTGGCGATGGCAAATGTTTCGGCATCGCCAAGAGTTGACTGCCCCGGTTTCAATGACATTTCTGTTGGTGGTAGTACTTCAGGTGGTACTTCAACTCGCGGCAGTTCGGCATACAAATCCACTACATCTGCTGTAGTTGCCACATACCAACGGTTATCGTATCCCAAGCATACCAAGTAAGGAGTGTCGCCAGAACCAGGGGTTTTTCCCACTAACACTGCGGTTACGGGTGAAGATACTGGGATATTTTTACCTTTGAGACTCAATAGAGTTCCCGACACTGCAAAGCCCAACATCATCGCCAATTGTTCTTGCCTATCTGAGAGGGCTTGTTGTTGCAGAGTTTTCAATATTTGCCGTTCTACCTTCAAGCGTTGCCGCAATTTCTCATAAACAGCCAGTTCATTTTCATCAACGGCGGCGATTTGCTCTTGTAATTGGGCTAATTGCCCTTGCAGTTCGGTTATTTCATCGTATTCTGGTCTTAAATGCAAAGTCGCCATATACTGCCCAAAACTGCGTTCTATCAGTTCCCTAGCTTGCTCTAAGGTATGAGTTTGCAGCAAGTTGAGTACCATACCGTAACTCGGCGTAAACTGGCTGACTAGGGGATCTGGCTTGGATGTGGCCAAATAGGCAGCTTCTTTAGCTCCTTCAAAGGGAGTTTGCACTGTCACCACATGACCTTGTTTATCCATTCCCCGGCGGCCTGCCCGTCCCGCCATTTGCAGAAATTCGGAAGCGTTTAGCAGGCGGTGTCCAGTGTCAGTACGCTTGGAAAGGGTGGAAATTACCGTTGTCCGGGCGGGCATATTAATTCCGGCTGCCAATGTCTCAGTGGCGAATACCACTTTAATCAGCCCTTGCTGAAATAATTCTTCCACCAATGCTTTCCATGCAGGTAAAATCCCGGCGTGGTGGGCGGCGATTCCTCTGTACAGGGGAGCAATTTGTCCCGAACGTCCGGCTTCGGGATTGCGGTTTAAAAACTCATCAATTTGTTCCCGTAAAATTTGCGACTCTTCATTATTTACCAGCCATAAATCCCCCACTTCTGCCACTGCTTTATCACATCCCCGACGGCTGAAGATAAAGTAAATGGCTGGTAGCATATCCCTTTGCTGCAAGTGGCTCAGGGTATAAATAATGCCGGGAGCCTCTGGTCTACCAGCTTTCCCCCGATCGCCTTGTCTTCTTTTACCACGATTAGCCAGACGGGGGTTAATTTTGGTTTTGCTATCATTCAACAGCGGAAACAAGCCTTTGGCATTACAAAAATGAAATTCCAAAGGTACTGGGCGAAAATCCGAGTAAATCAGGTCTGTTGGCCCGTGGACGCGATTGAGCCAATCGGTGAGTTGATCGCTATTGGCTACAGTTGCCGAAAGGGCTGCCAGTTGAACTTCACGGGGACAGTAGATAATTGATTCTTCCCAAACTGTACCGCGTTGGCGATCGTTCATATAGTGGCACTCATCTAACACCACCGCCTCAACGTCCACTAACGAAATGCCCACTTGCCCAATGGGTGTACCATAAAGCATATTGCGGAAAATTTCTGTGGTCATCACCAAAATGGGTGCATCCCTGTTAATGGAAGCATCTCCTGTTAACAGTCCCACCAAATCCAACCCGAATTTTTCTCGAAAATCACGTAATTTTTGATTCGACAACGCCTTCAGGGGAGTAGTGTAGAACACACGTTTTCCTCGCGACAGGGCGCGATAAATGGCATATTCCCCTACTAATGTTTTGCCCGAACCTGTAGGCGCACATACAACTACGGAACGTCCAGCGTTGAGGGATGCGATGGCATCCTTTTGGAACCGATCCAGTTCAAAGGGAAATATCGACCTCAGGTCAAGTTCAGGAGAAGGCGCGGGATAATTCACTCAATCACATTTGCAACCAGACTGTTTACTATACTAACGGGTCTTTTGTCAACTTCGTTAGATTAGGAGTTAGGAATTCAGAGTTAGGAGTTGGGAATTAGGAGTTAGGAGTTAGAAGTTAGGAGTTGGGAATTAAGAGTTAGAAGTAAAAATTCATAACTCCTCACTCATAACTCCTCACTCATAACTCCTCACTCATAACTTTATTCATTTTCCCAGATCTTGCGATCGCTCTGTGGCAGCTTTTACTGCTTCAATCAAAGCAGAGCGAAATCCTGCCTTTTCTAATTGGGCAATCCCGGCGATTGTTGTACCACCGGGACTAGTAACGCGATCTTTGAGTTCTGCTGGGTGCATTTTGGTTTCCTGCAACAGTTTTGCTGTTCCCAGTACTGTTTGCAAGGCTAGTTGATTGGCAATGATTCTGGGTAAACCTGCGGCTACTCCACCATCAGCAAGTGCTTCTATCAATAGCGCCACGTAAGCCGGGCCGCTACCAGATAACCCTGTAACTGCGTCCATCAGCACTTCTGAAACTTCTACAACTTCGCCCACAGATCCAAAAACTTGATGTGCTATTTGGTGATGCTTCTGGTTAGTATATGCACCCAAACAAACTGCTGTAACTCCTGCTCCCACTGTTGCTGGAGTGTTGGGCATTGCTCTAATTACTGGTAGTTGCACAAATGCAGCTTCTAACTGACTTAAAGTTACACCCGCTAGGATGGAAATAATCAATGGTGGGTGTTCTATTTTCAGAATATCAATATCAGCTAACTCTTGAGCAATGGTACTAAAAACCTGGGGTTTCACTGCCAAAAACACTACTTCTTTGGCTTCGGTGAAAACCTGGCTACTATCAGTTGCAACGGCAACATTGTAGCGCTGTTTTAAAAATTCCTGGCGTGAGGGTAGCGGTTCGCTAACTATGACTTCTGAGGATTTATAAATTCCAAGGGCAATAAGGCGGGATAACAGCGATTCTCCCATTACCCCACCACCAATTAAGCCAAATTTAATAGTCATTAGTCATTGGTCATTAGTCATTTGTCATCGGTCATTTGTCATTCGTCATTGTTTATTGCTAACAAACAAAGGACAAAGCGCAAAGTTTGGGTGGAGAATTTCTACCATCAAATGCTACTTGCTTTTAGCCAGGAGACCCGTCCAAGGCAGTAGTTTCACTTTCAATAAGAGGACAAAAGACTAATTTAATTTTATTGTGCCATCCGGTTAGGTTCGTTACCCCAACTTTGATTTGAAGGTGAAGAACCTGCGGGGCGAGAAGGACGGACTGGTGGTTGTGGTACTTCATGAAGAACGCCACCTTGGGTACTAACTTGTACGCAGCTTGGTGTAAACAAAAAGATGCTCTCACCGATGCGTTCTTGATGTCCATCTAAAGCGTAAGTGCCACCTGCGACAAAATCCACTGCTCGCTGAGCTTGGTCTGGATCCATAATTGTCAGGTTCAACACCACTGACTTGCGTTCTCGCAGCGCTTGAATTGCCTGAGGCATTTCTTCAAAGGTGCGTGGTTCGAGTACTAAAACTTCCGAAATTCCGTTAATTGCTCCTGGCATACCAATCACATTCCCCATTGGCTTTGACCCTGCTGCTGCTATCTCTTCTCCCATTGTAGGCACTGGTTCCCGCCAACGTCTATTTTGAGTTGCTGGGGTTTCTTGTGGTACTGGTTGGGGATTTTCTTGTTGATAGAGATTTTGGTAGTTATTGTCTGTATCTGGTTCTTCTTCGTAATACTCGTATTCCACTTGCTCATTTAGACCTACAAAGTCCCTGAGTTTGGAAAAAATGTTGTTCATTGTGTACTCTCCTGGTGCGAATAGCCGGTATTGACTTGGCTTAAATGGTTAATTCAGCCATCTGCGTAGGCGTAGCCCGCCGTAGGCATCGCTACATGGTCGGATACTTCAGCAAATATATTGCTATTTGTAGCCTATACTACGGGCTTTGGCGATGAACGGACACTTTTAGCAAGGCCTGTACATCGCCTAAACATAATAATGAGTCAAGATTATATCCTAAGGTTTGTCCAAAGGAAAGTTCTTTTACCCGAATTTTACTTGGCGATTGCTCTTGTCAATACTATATCCTTTGTTTCCAATTGCACCAGTCTGTTACAAAATTGTTGTCATCAAATCCCGATCTTTTAATTAATACTCAAGAACTAGCTTGACACTAGTATGCTATGGGCGATCGCCAAATAAGATGGTTCCTAATCGCACCATCGTTGCGCCTGCTTGCACTGCTAGTTCGTAGTCGCCTGACATACCCATAGATAACTGCTGCATTTTTATGTGCGGCCAGCTTTGCTCTTGGATTTCTTTTGCCAGTTCGCGACATCGATTAAACACGCTCAAAATTTCGGCATCAGCCAATCCTGAAGGCGGAATTGTCATCAAACCTTGAATTTGTAAAGTTTTGCATTGATTGAGAGCGGGTAGATCCGATAAAAGTTCTGGTACACTCCAACCCGACTTGTGAGGATCGGGAAGAATTTTCACTTGCAAGCAAACTTGGGGAGTCACTCCTAGTTGTTGCGCCAATTGTTCTAAGCGCACTGCCAGCTTTAAATTATCTACGGAGTGAATCCATTGGAATTGTTCAATGGCTTTTTTGGCTTTATTGCTTTGCAAATGTCCAATAAAGTGCCAAGTAATATCCGATAAGTCTTGCAACTGGGCTTGTTTAATGGAAGCTTCTTGGATGCGGCTTTCCCCAAAATCACGAATTCCTGCCGCATAGGCACAGCGAATCGCCTCAGTAGAAACTTGCTTGCTGACAGCAACCAATCTGACTGAAGTTGGTAGCGAGGAACGAATAGAAACAATACGTTCGTAAATCGAACTGTTCATTGGAAGGTGCGTTGGAAAACACTCTGAAGCTGATCGTACTCCTGAGATTGCCCAGTGCGACGCAGAGTGCGTAAGCGATTTTCCAACATCATTCTAGCTTCAGTGCGTCCGATAGGCTGGAACTTAACACCTTTAATGTCATTTGCCACCAAAAAAAATAAACGCTGGGCATAAAGTGTGGTGAATAGATCTTGGTTTTCATCAACCATACAGATCTTGTAAAGTAAACCCCAAGTTGGATGATTTATGTAAGTTTCTGCGTTTTCTGGATTCATTGAATAGTCAAGGTGGGAAATATGTTAAGTGCTTTCGCAGTTCATTCCAAACATTCAGACGATAATACCTTCCTTTCGCCAGAATATTTTCTTAAAATGCGAAAATATGGTTTTGAAGACCTTGATCTAGTTTTTAATCGGCTTTTTAAGCAAGCGGTAGTGAGGCGGAAGTTGTTAAAAGCTTGGCCTAGTAAGGGAAAACACCCGATAAACTTCCCGACAGTTCCTTAGCCAATTTTCTAACTTCTTTCCATACTGCCACAACTGTCGCCCAATGGAACAAAATAACTCATCTCAATGGAATATTGGGGATGGGGCGTGGGGCATGGGGCATGGGAAGACAAGGTAGACAAGGAGAGAAGTCACCAGCGCCGGCTTGGGGCGTACACCGAAGGGGTTACCGCAGGCATCAGAACTTCCGGGAGACAAGGAGAATAAATCCTGATTTTACAGTCACCATTCCCAATGCCCAATGCCCAATGCCCAATACTTCTCTGCGAGAGGCTGCGCCAACGACTACGCTCAGTACAAGTGCCCAATGCCCCATTTTTTATCAAGAAAGGCAGAGGGCAGAGGGCAGAAGGCAGTCCCAATGAAAAAAATTTCACCGCCAAGCATGAAAATGTGGTAGCGTCCACTTAAGGTTGATACAAAC
>NZ_JACKZU010000106.1:0-22282 GCF_014222165.1 Nostoc sp. 2RC | reverse complement strand
CATCTCCTCCACCTCTCTCATCTCCCCCATCTCCCTCCCAATGGACACCCACAAAAACCTTCCTAGCTGGATTGGTAGCAGTTACTACAGTGGGATTGATTTTCTGGGGAGTGACTAACAACCGCAATGGGGGGGAAGTTGAACCTAACCCTACACCCACCCCAATCCCCACTAGTAGCCAGCCAGTCGATCCCTTAGCCCAATACTCACCAGCCGAACGGGAACGTAAACAAAGATTAATCAATCGCCGCCAACAGTTGGGTATTAATGAGAACTTCTACATTAACTTGGTGAATCAAGTTTTTTGGGACAGAAACCCCAGTTTGCGGGGACGTACTCTCAGCAACGGTACAGAAGACGAGAGTTTGCGGGCAGAATGGGATAAAACAGCTTCAGAATTGCTGGAAAAGCTAGCGCCACTGAGTTCAAATTCACGTAGGCAATTGGGAACTTATTCTAGTGCCGAACGCGATCGCTGGAAAGTGGAAGTCAACCGCATCAATGTTGGTAGTCGTTCGTTATATGATTTGGGAGATTCAGCTTTTTTCAGCGTATTTCCTGAACAGCGAGGTAAAAATTTTACAGGACAACCCATTGGACAAGTTTGGTATGGATTTGTCAGTGATAAACTCAGTGCTATCCTTTCGGGTAGTGCTTTCCAAAAACTTACTTTCGATCCCGGTGCTATTAGCAAAACAGTCAGTGGTACTCTCGAACCTGGTGGTGGAAAAGTTTTTATTGCCGAACTTGCCAAAGAACAATCTTTAGAATTAAAACTACAAGCAAATTCTCAAGTTTTGTTATCAGTTTATTCACCTACTGGCAAAATTAAATTTTTAGAAGATTCTACCCGACGTACTTTATCAACTCAGTTACCAGAAAACGGTTTTTATGAGTTTGTCGTTGTTTCCACAGCATCGAAATCATTAGATTATCAACTCAGCATCACAGTGCAAACTCCTACTACACTTCCATCTCCCACACCAACACCCACGGAAACACCCACGCCAACTCCCACGCCGACGCTAAGTCCAACACCAACTCCGACACCAACTCCCACAGAAACTTCTACACCCGAACCTATACCTACGCCTAGTCCTGAGGTGACACCGGAAAGTAATTAATACAAATCCTGTATTTAGATTTTTCTACTTTTTTAACAGACTTGAAAATAGATTGAGTTTTCAAAACTGAAGCTGCATATTTCGCAATAACTTTATGACCGGCAGTTGTAGGATGGATGCTGTCCCAGAACAAAAAATTATTTGGGTCAGTCTTACAGTTCAATGATGGATAAGAAGCAGGTATAGTGATTAAAACTGAATTTCCTAAGCAAGAGTCGATAGTATTTGTAAAACCGTATTGTTGGGGATTAGCTAAAAGCTGGTTAAATAAAGAATTAACATCTAAAAAAATAATATTTATCTGATTTAGTTCTTGGCTTAAAGAATCGAGACTGTTAATTAACTCAACATTATATTCAGCAACCCAATCGTTAAGAAATTTAGACTTGGGACTATTTCTTGTACCCGGTAAATTTCCTAAATTAAATAAATTAGCTACCAGGATATTTTTAGCGCCAACACTGGCAAGACTACGCACAGCCATTAATATATTGGTAACAGATTCATTGGGATTTCCAAGATTGTGAGAGTCAAGGAAATCATTAGTACCGCCCCACACGATATAAAGTGCATTTGGATCGACTGATTTATTAACTGCTGTAAACTTATTAATTTGAGACAAGACTCCTGTTAAATATAAACCATGCACAGGAGGTATATTAATGTTATATAAGCCAGACTTAGCACCACCAACAGCAAAATTATCAGTGGAAGAGGGGTTTAAGCCCATATCTTCTGCCAGATATTCTACCCAGACTCGTCCATTAGAAAAGCGCCCATCTTTATATGGATGAGGAGGAATACCTACAACCAATTCATTTCTTGTAATATTGTAAAAATTACCATTATCAGAATAACTGTCACCAAACACATAAATATGGTCAAAATCAGCAGCAGTAGCCTTGAGTGTAAACATGGATGAAAATAAAACAAATACTGCTGTAAAAATTGGATTTTGCATAATATTTATTATTTCAAAAAATCAATTAATGTTATTTATGTTTTGACAAAACACATTCTTCTTTTTTAATATCATTATGGAAATTTTTAAGTCAATCAAAATGCAACAAACATAGAAAGTTGTCAGGGCAGCGAACTATAGCAATCCTATTTGAGTTGTGAAAAATTTCAGTAGTGGTCGTTGACTGTTGACTGTTCACTGTCAACTGTTAACAGTTAAGGGTCAACAGCAGCAAAATTTCACAAATGATTTAGGACTGCTATATGTAAGTCTTGTTTAAAAAATACTAAGTTGCAGTCAAAGATAGTAACTTGGGCTGCAAGCATTGGTGAAAAAATTAAGATTCAATGAATTTTGTCAATAGAAATTTCACTATAAATTAGCTGCTTAATAAAGTAATAAATTAATTTGTACACTGAATTTTGACGAAAAAAATCAATGATGTTTTTAAATTTAAGGCCTAAGTGTAGCCAGCAGTAGGCATCACTAGCTTAAAAATTGTGTTTTTTACCCCAATTTTTTGCACAATTTTAAGCACTATTGCTTATTGACTGAAGCCCAGTTGCGGTGGGTTCGGGAGTCGGGAAAGAGATACCCCAAACCTTGGAATAGGTTTTAAGGTAATACAGTTCATATAAGTAGAATGCTGTAAATAATTAAAGGTTTGTAGTGTACCCCTGTGGGGAAGTAACCTACCCGTAGCGTCTCGTAGAAAAGAGAGTTTATATTACTTTATATAACAGGTTTCAAATTTCTTCCCTAAAATTTGTTTTTCGTGCAATCATGGGATATGAGAGTTAGTTCGGTTAACTGCATTTGTTTTTAGTATTGACAGAGTTTTTGTTTTTGGTATTTACAAACTTTTCTCCGAAATCTAAATCTCTACATATTTATCATTTCGGAGACAATCCATGTCAGTTTATGTAGGCAATCTTTCTTACGAAGTTACAGAAGAAAGTCTCAATGCTGTGTTTGCAGAATATGGTTCTGTTAAGCGAATTCAGCTACCTACTGACCGTGAAACAGGTCGTTTACGCGGTTTTGGTTTTGTAGAAATGGGTACAGATGCTGAAGAAACAGCTGCCATTGATGCGCTTAATGGTGCAGAGTGGATGGGACGCGATCTAAAAGTCAATAAAGCCAAGCCCAGGGAAGAAAGAGGTTCCTTTGGCGGTAATCGGGGAGGATATGGTGGTTCTCGTAACCGCTACTAACCTTACCTTGATAAATTTAGCTCTATTGAGCTGACCTCATTAATCTAGCAAATTAATTTGATTTTGTAGTGGCTCAGGCAAAAAAGCTTGAGCCTTTTTGATATTTTTACTCATAAGTTTTAGGGACTTCCAAGTAAAAAAATATTCCACGGAAAAGTGTTAACTGTTGACGGTTGACGGTTGACACTCAGTAGTCAACGACCCCAACCGGAATAATTTATTTTTTGGAGTTCCCTTAGCCATCAACCGAATCATTGTCGGCTAAATCACCTATAATCAAGAACTTGTAGTGATGACTTTATTCATCAAGCTAGGACTTTTTTCTTCAGTTTGATTAGCCCGAAACTAAATCGCAATTACTGATTGTGCTGAAGGCTACTTGTTAATCAAAATCTGTTGGTAAATCTGGTTGGCGATAATGTTGGAAAAGTCTGGCGATTTGTGTCGGCGTCACCCGTCCAATAGAAAGTTCTGGTAACGCATCTTCAGGAAAAAAATCTACTGCTTCGGTTTCGATACTTGATGAGGGAGAACCACCAATAAGTTCGCATTGAAAAAACAATTTATAGACATAAAAAGGAAACGGTGGATGTCCCTGTTTATCTCTGTCATAAACTGCTAATAATTTAGTAGCACGTGTCTGATATCCAGATTCTTCATATACTTCTTTGACAACCACCTCACTGGGAGACTCGCCTACATCAGCCCATCCACCAGGTAAAGTCCATAAACCATCGGCTCTTTCTTTGACTAACAAAATAGTATCATCTCTAAAAATTGCTCCCCGGACATCAACTTTGGGAGTTGCATATCCTACTTCGCCGCTAAATAAATCAAGCAGATAGCTGTGTTCGACATTTGAGTAAGTCGCCATAATTTCTGTGGCGATCGCTTGCAATTGTTTATAGCGTTCGATATCATAAACACCTTCAGAATAGGTAAGACCATTTTGGGCGATCGCTTGTAACTTTTGCGACCATTCTAGCCATTTTGGTTCCATATTTTAGGGATTGGGAATTGGGGATTGGGCATTGGGAAAAGGGGAAGGGTAAAAGGGGAAGCGGTAAGGGGAAAAGGTAAAAATCATCCCTTTGCCCTTTTCCCTTTAACCTTTTCCCTTTTTTTCCAGTCCCTAATTACGCATCATCTAAAGCGGCGATACCAGGTAATACCTTACCTTCAAGTAACTCCAAGCTAGCGCCGCCGCCGGTGGAGATGTGGCTCATTTGTTCGGCTAAACCAACTTTTTCCACAGCTGCCACGGAGTCGCCGCCGCCGATAATGGTGGTTGTGCCAGTTTTGCCAATTTCAGCAAGAGTGCGGGCAATGGCTTCTGTACCTACCGCAAACTTATCAAACTCGAACACGCCCATCGGCCCGTTCCAAATCACTGTTTTGGTATCTGCAAGTGCTTCTTGGAAAACTTTTACTGAATCTGGGCCAATGTCCAAACCCATACCATCAGCAGGGATATTCTCAATACTGACAGTTGTCGCATTGGCATCGGGAGCAAATTTATCTGCCGATACGATATCTGTGGGTAACAGGAAGGTAACACCACGTTCCTTTGCTTTGGCTTCCAAAGACTTCGCCAGTTCTAGTTTGTCTTCTTCCACCAAGGACTTACCAACATCCAAACCACGGGCTTTGTAGAAGGTAAAAATCATCCCACCACCGATGATTAGCTTGTCGCACTTCTCCAGCAACGTTTCAATCACACCAATTTTGCTGGAAACTTTGGAACCACCGATAATTGCAGCCAAAGGACGCTGGGGATTTTCAATGGCATTTTGGAGATATTCCAATTCCTTCTCAACCAAATATCCAGCCACAGAAGGACTGAGAAATTTAGTCACGCCTTCAGTAGAAGCATGGGCGCGGTGTGCGGTACCAAAAGCATCATTTACATAAAAATCAGCGTTGGCAGCCAATTTTTTCGCAAATTCTGGGTCATTTTTCTCTTCTTCTTTGTAGAAGCGGACATTTTCCAGTAACAGCACTTGCCCATTTTCCAGCGCTGCCACTTTAGCTGCAACTTCATCGCCAATGGAGTCATCAGTCTTCACAACTTCTTGCCCCAACAACTCAGAGAGACGCGCAGCCACTGGTGTCAGGCGCAATTTATCATCCACACCTTTGGGACGCCCAAAGTGGCTGACGAGAATTACCTTAGCTCCCTTGTTGATCAAATCTTGGATGGTTGGCAGAGCAGCCCGAATGCGAGTATCGTCTGTGATCTTACCTTCATCGTTCACAGGTACGTTAAAATCAACCCGTACCAAAGCGCGTTTTCCAGATATATCAGCCGCAGATAAACTTGCTAAACTTTTTTTGGACACAGCAAACTCTCCTGATTGCCTTTTTGTTATTGTTTTGAAAGTAGAACCATCCAGATTTTACCGGAGTCAGGGGTGCCAGGTGATAGAGATGTTTAAGACAGTACTATTTCCAATCGATCAAAGCCGGGAAACACGGGAAGCTGCTGACGTAGTTACCAACATTGTCCAAAAGTACGGTAGTCGCTTAGTGCTGCTGTCTGTGGTAGAAGAACCACCCGCAGATGCAGCTAGTGGAGATCCAATGATGTCGCCAGAGGTAGTTGCTAAATTGCTCCAAACTGCCCAATCTTTATTTTCTGAGCAAGGAATTCAATCCGAAGTTCTGGAAAGGCAAGGTAAACCGGCTTTTACCATCTGTGATGTCGCTGACGAAATCGGCGCAGATTTAATCATCATGGGTTGTCGGGGGCTAGGCTTGACCGAAGAGGGAGCGACTGATAGTGTCACCACTCGCGTCATAAATCTTTCCCCTTGCCCAGTGTTGATTGTGCCGTAAAAGCCGGTAGCGTGCGTTAACACAGGGTAACGCACCGCCAAAAATTTTTGGAAAAATTCTTGTTCATGAGTAATGTGGTATGTATTGGCAAAACCAAACAACCTACTTTCACTGTTTTTCAATTAATTGAAGACAGTTATATTCAACAACAATATCGGCTAAACGAATCAATTAATTCGCCGCTTTTTCCTGGATTTCATATTAGTTTAAATGACATTTTACCTCATTAAAAGCATATCAGAAGACCCAATTACTTGCTTGGCGATCGCTTCAAATGTTGCCTCTGCCAATAGCCGAAATTGCGTCTCACTTTCTAAAAGTGCTACTTCTACTTTTCTATATTTTTATTGCGCTTACTTGATTTACAGCAATTTTCAGGTATACAGACCACGCGTTAGCCTTGCGTCCCTGCGACATATGTGGTTCAAATCGATGAAAACAAACTGCTGTAATGTTAACAAGGAGGGAACTAAAAAACTAGATTGTTAAAAGTTAGCTAAATAATCATGAATAAAACTCCCCGCATTCCTATTCCGCCGGAGGTAAAAAAATATGTTTGGCAACGTGACAAATATCAATGCCGGAGTTGCGGTAAAACTGCAACAGAAACTAACCTGACCATTGACCATATCATTCCCCTGGCTCGTGGCGGTCAAAATGATATCAGCAATCTACAAACCCTGTGCTTTACCTGCAATCAGCAAAAAACCGATAGGATTGATCCCCGGTTTAGACGCCATTTTGATTTATAGCAATATGCGGTAAGGGCGAACAGATGTCCGCCCCTACATATTATGGGAACTGATTCAAAATCATACTGACATCAACCGCTAGCTTTTTGCCCAACTTCAGCAGCTGTCGGCACTGATGAATATCTTCTTCATTGCTCAGGGTGGTAAGACACAAAGGTATTATCTGACTGTGCAGACAACTGAAATATAATTCTTGGGATCGATGTAGAGAAATATCAATATTTAATTGATCCCCGATATCAATTAACCGATCTAACTGTTGGATATCTGCATTAAAACTACCGTTGGCATCGTGTAACAATTGCCAAAGCGATCGCACAATTAACTGTTCTAGTATCTGCTTGCCGTCGGGAATATTCAGCCGACAATGCAGATGTTTTGCTTCTGTGGCGATGGCCTCTAATTCTACTATGTGAGTCCAACGCATTTGCGGTTCGGTAATATCTTGTTCGAGCGATCGCAATGTCATCATACAGCGATGTCCCAAAGCGATCTCCGCCGCTACTTGCAATTCCTGTGGTACTGGTATTTCATCTCGATGGAACGCCATCAACACACCATAATTATCACGGTACACTTGGGTATAAAGTTGGCCTAAGCGTGCCAGTGTTTCCTGACTCAATAACCGCATAATTCTATGGCGTTCTTCTGCAAATAGATTTTCCAAGCTGAAAGTCTCTTCGCCAAACAACTGCGTCATTGCCAAGATGGTATGAGCTGCACTTGCTTGTTGCAGTGCGCTAAAGAGCTTTTCTTTTAATTGGGTGTAGTCACGCCGCCCAGTAAATTGTTGAATGCAGCAATGGAAATCCCAACCTCCCAAATGCAGCACGGCAAATACTAAATGCTCGCTTTCCCAGGTAATCTCTGATACCAGCTTCAAATTGCCGACAGCCAAAGTTAGCGATCCCATGCGTTGGAGTTGGTAATCTAACTCATTGACGGCATAGCAATAAACGCGTTTTGTGTGAGTGCCTTGTGTAGAGTGGCCAGTGCTGAGTGTCGATCCGTGATTTATAAACAGGGAACTAATGGCATAATGGGCTGCTACTTGTTTAAAACCAAGTTGGGCTGTGAGTACCAGTTGGCGATAAATTTCCCCACCATGTTTGAATTGATCGACATTACTGGGGGCTAAACCAAGATGTTTGACGAAGTCTTTTTCCAACTGCGCCCCTGCTACTTCTCCCGCTAATTCCAAAGCACGGGCGGCGTAGCGGAGAATCTGCGTACCTTCTGGACGGGAAATTTCTTCAAAAAACCAGCCACAACTGGTGAACATCAACAAAGCATGACGTTGCATTTCCAACAAACGCAGGGCGTCTACTTGTTCGGCGGCCGTTAGTTTGTGGGTTTGATGGCGAGAGAGAAAACGGTTGACATTGGCAGAAGAGCGATCGCGTATCACTTGAATATATTCATCCCGTGCTAGCCAGGGATCGCGAAATAACTGTCTGCCATATTCCTCATACACTTCAATTAGTTGATCCCGCAGCCAATTCAGAGCATCCCGCAATGGACGACGCCATTTCTGATGCCAAACACCACCTTCTCCACCGCAACCACAGTTATCTTGCCATCTGTCTACACCGTGGGCACAACTCCAGGCTGTGACGGGCTTTAATTCAACTTCCCAAGTCGGAGGATTTAAACTCAGGTAGTGGGCAAAGTTAGTCACTGTCCAACCTTGTTGTGGGAATTCCGTTGTAAAGGCGTAGGCTAAAGTTTTTTCAGTTCCTTTCTTGTGATGTCCGAAGGTTTCGCCATCTGTGGCCACAGATATCAACTGTGCAGGACGATGATCCCCACGCACCGCCGAACCAATACGTCCAGCAAAGTGATTGGAACTATAAACCACATCACTAAAACCCATGTCCCGCGATATCGGGCCGTCGTAAAAGAAGATATCAATGTAGGGATAATCGGCAGTGGAAACTGGGGAGTGGGAAGTACTACCATTCCCTACTCCCGACTCCCTAGTTCCCTCTTTGATCGTACTCAAAGGTGAAGATGAAGTGTCTAATGTAGGCTTCAAATAACAACGATAAGGACGGGTGGGATCGATTTGACTACCACCGACTTCGTACCATTCTGGATTGGGACGATCCTTAGTTGGGAAAGAACGACAGCGCTGTGCCTGAGACGGTGCAAGGATAACGAAGCGAATACCTTCAGCAACTAAAGCTTCTAGAGTCGGGTAATCCACACCGGTTTCTGCTAACCACATACCTTCGGGATCGCGTCCAAACCGGGAACGAAAGTCTTCTTTACCCCAGCGAATTTGGGTATATTTGTCGCGTTCGTTCGCCAGAGGCATGATGATGTGATTGTATACTTGCGCGATCGCATTTCCGTGACCATGCAAACGTTGACTGCTTTTGACATCAGCCTCCAAAATCCGCTGATAAACCTCCACATCGTGGCGTTCTAGCCACGACATCAGCGTTGGGCCAATATTAAAACTAAAATACTCATAATTATTGACGATCCCCATCACTTCGCCTCGGTCATTTAGCACTCTGGCAAAAGCATTTGGACGATAGCATTCCCAATGAATCCGCTCATTCCAGTCATGGAAAGGTGCAGCGCTCGGTTGGCGTTCAATCGCGTCCAGATAAGGATTTTCCCTCGGTGGCTGATAAAAATGACCATGCACCGTCACATAAACACCATGAGCCGTTCTCAGGGGATCGCTCTCGTGAATGTTCTTAGAATCTGAATGTGTTAACGTTGAGCCAGAGTTAGCTGGCATTTGTGCAGCAGAAGTCATGTATATATATCCAAAACAAAAAACTCGCAGTTGCACCGATAAATTTTGTGCATAAACCTTTCTTCAATGCTTTGAACACAAAATCCGGTATAAACAACAACTATGAAATACAACCAAATTTTTGAGAAAACGGTCTTATTGTAGTGGGAAATCTGCGTTATCGCACAGCCCTTTTCCCGAAGGCTTCCAGTAATTAGCCATTTAACAACGCCTCAGTTAGGGGTTTTCTCTTTGGCAGTGCCAATAAAAAACTTAATTGTCTTTTAATATATTAAACCCAATTTTTGGTGTAATGGTCTGAATCCATTTCATACTTTTGCAACGAAGGGTTACGAAAACTTCTTAAATGGCAACATTATTTTACATAACATGCACAGAAGTGAACTGAAAACAGTAAAATCTCTGAATTGGTCTATAGATGCTTGAGAGTATCCTATGGGAGTGATGAGTGGTAGATGGGAATTCCCCACTTATTGATTCTGAATTCTGAATTCTGAATTCTGAATTCTTGTTCAATCCAACACTCAAAATTTAAAATTTAGGACTAACCGCTGTGCATGATACCCTCGACTCAAAGCAACAAATGTCAACTAAAAACATTATTTTTCTCGTTTTATTACTGTTTATCCCGGTTTCTCTGGCGGCCCACTTTCTGGAGTGGGGAGAATTGATAGTTTTCATTACAGCTGGATTAGCCATTTTGCCTTTAGCGGCTTGGATGGGAACAGCCACAGAAGAAATTGCTGTGGTGGTGGGGCCATCATTAGGGGGGTTATTAAATGCCACCTTTGGTAATGCTACAGAACTTATCATCGCTTTGGTGGCGTTGAAGGCTGGTTTGATAGATGTAGTCAAAGCCAGTATTACGGGATCGATAATCGGTAACCTACTGCTGGTGATGGGTCTTTCTATGCTTTTGGGAGGACTGCGTTACAAAGAACAAACATTTCAGCCTATTGTAGCGCGAGTGAATGCTGCTTCGATGAATTTGGCTGTGATTGCCATTTTGTTGCCCACAGCCATGAACTACACCGCTATAGGAGTTCAGGAACAAACGCTGCAATATCTTTCTGTTGCTGTTGCGGTAGTATTAATCCTAGTTTACGCCTTAACGCTGCTGTTTTCCATGAAAACTCACACCTATTTGTATGACGTAGGTGTAGCAGACGCAGAAGAGGAGGAAATTTCCCATAGTAAACCTAATGTTGCGTTGTGGGTCGGTGTGCTGCTAGTATGCACCTTGTTAGTAGCATTTGAATCAGAAATGCTGGTGGATTCTCTAGAAGTGGCTACATCCCAGCTAGGCTTGACATCATTGTTTACAGGGGTAATTTTAGTTCCCATCATTGGTAACGCTGCTGAACATGCCACAGCGGTCACCGTTGCAATGAAAGATAAAATGGATCTTTCCCTTTCTGTGGCTGTGGGATCGAGTATGCAGATTGCCCTATTTGTTGCGCCTGTGTTGGTGATTGCAGGATTGCTATTTGGTCAGCCGATGGATTTGGATTTCAAACCTTTTGAATTAGTGGCTGTGGTTGTGTCAGTGTTGATTGCCAACACCATTAGTTCTGATGGTAGGTCTAATTGGCTGGAAGGCACTTTATTATTAGCTGCTTATACTGTGTTGGGGTTTGCCTTTTACTTCCACCCAGTTATCGATGGAATAGGGTAGTTAGGACTTACTGACAAGCGATCGCTCTTAATCATAGGTAATTAGACTAACTAATTACCTATTTTTATAGTTTTTTTGAGGAATTTGTATAGCCGATTACATTTTTTGTGGAAATTAATGCACTGTGAGATTCAAGGCTTAGTATAATCAACCACAGAGAAAACAAGAGTGAAAATTTGTTCCTAAATTTATAGAAGAGATGATTCAAATTCTGGATTCTACTTTGAGAGAAGGGGAACAAACTCCAGGAGTTTATTTTCCTCCTGAGATCAAGTTAGCGATCGCTCAGTTTTTAGACTGCATAGGAGTTGATATTATTGAAGCTGGCAATCCTGCGGTAGATCGGGAAATTGCCTTAGCCATCGGTCTGATTGCCAATGCTGGTTTCAAAGCCAAAATAGGCGCTCATTGTCTTTGTCGAAAAGATGATGTGAAAAAAGCCCTAGAGTGTGGCGTTAATTTTTTAGGTATCTTTTTTAGCGTTTCCGAACAACGATTGCAACAGGATTATGATATTGGTCTAGAAAAAGCTATAGAAAAAATTGTTGAAGTTATAGCTTTTGCCAGAGAGCAGCAAGAAAACTTAGTAATTCGTTATACTCCAGAAGATACAGTGCGATCGCCGATGGAAAACGTCATTGCCGCAGCGATGGCAGCAGTCCGAGCCGGAGCTAATATCATCAGCATAGCTGATACAACTGGATACACAACACCATTTGCTAGAAATCGCAGTATTTCTTATTATGTGAAAACTCTTAAAGCAGAATTCGCCAGAGAACATTTATATCCCAAAATCGAAATTCATTGTCATAACGATCGCGGTTTAGCCTTAGCAAATGCCCTAGATGCTTACAAGGCAGGAGCAGATATTATTGATGTCACTGTTATGGGGCTAGGGGAACGTTCTGGCATTGTGGATTTAGCAGAATTACTGATAAACTTAACAGATATAATTGAAGAAAAACCTTCTTGGAATTTGAGCTATTTAAAGGAATTATATGATTTTGTCAGCGAGCATTCCCACATATCTATTTCTCCTCATCATCCCTTAGTGGGAAAAAATGCTTTTACTCACTATGCTGGTGTTCATGTCAATGCCGTTGCCAAAGATGAAAGGCTTTATCAAAGTTTAAATCCAGAAATTTTCGGAATTAAAAGTAGTTTAGCATTGGGGATGCAATCAGGATATATTGCTGTTAAACTAGCTCTCAAACAAATTGGTAGAGAAGAACTGATTGAAAACCAAGACTTAGTGATTAAGATTTTCCAAAAAATAAAAGAAATTGCTAAAAGAGGAACTCCAATTGATATTGAAAAGGAATTACCAGCAATTGTGGAGTATTGCACTGCTAGCCAAATAACTGGTGAGATTTGTTCAGTTTCTGGTTAAGCTGATATAATTTTGGATTTTAAATTTTGGATTTGGGATTGATATTGTTTCATAAAACAACAATATTGGCATCATAACATTTCACCAAAATACCGAATTATCAATTCTGTTAGTCTAGCCCATTCTGAATTCTGAGTTCTGAATTCTGTATTCTGCTTCAACTAACTCTCTGTTTCATGGGAATTTCGATCCAGAATTCACAGCCCTTACCAGCCTCAGAAATACATTTGATATTACCGCCATGTTTTTCCACAATAATTTGATAGCTAATGGATAGCCCCAAACCAGTACCCTGACCGGGTTGCTTAGTAGTGAAGAAAGGCTCAAAAATGCGCGATCGCACTATTTCTGGAATACCACAACCATTGTCTGCAATGCAAATGATAATAGTATTAGATTCTTGAACTTTTGTGCGAATCCATATTTTGGGCTTGTCAATTATTTGACCAAGATTTACTGCATGTTCTAGAGCATCAATGGCATTATTGAGAATATTCATAAATACTTGATTCATCTGCGCTGCATAGCAGACTACTGGGGGTAAACCACCATATTCCCTAATTATTTCAATGGCAAAAGAATTAGTTCTTTGTTGCAATCGATGTTGTAAAATCAACAAAGTACTATCAATACCTTCATGCAAATCAACGGGTTTCATTTCGGCTTCATCAAGTCGAGAAAAACTCCGTAAAGATAATACCAACTGAGAAATTCGTTCTGCCCCCATTGTCATGGAAGTGAGAATTTTTGGTAAGTCATCGGCAATAAAATCTAAATCGATTTCTGCTGCTTGCTTTTGAATTTCTGCTGTTATTTGTGGATATTCTTTGTCATAAAGGTGGAGTAATTTTAATAAACTTCCTGCATGTTCGCTAACATAAGTGATATTGCCGTAAATAAAACTAATGGGATTGTTAATTTCATGGGCAATTCCAGCAACTAATTGCCCTAAACCTGCCATTTTTTCACTTTGAATCAACTGGCTTTGGGTTTGCTGCAATTCTTTCAAAGTCTGGGCGAGTTCTTCTTTTTGACGTTGAGTTTGTTCGAGTAATTCCGCTTGTTGAAGTCCGACTCCTAACTGAGTGCCAATTTGCATCAGTAAATCTACTTCATCTTCTTGCCAATCACGGGGCTTAGTATTTTGATATGCTGCTAGTAATCCCCAGAGTTTCTCACCCTGAAAAATCGGCACAATCATATATGCCCTAGCTTTAATTAGTTCGATTAAGGCAATATCAGACACAGAATAATTAGTCTTGTAAATATCCTTAATTACAAGTATTTGACCATTGGCAAAGTCTCCACCTTGGGTATTTTGCAAGTAATCGTCTGCGTAGACCGTTGTAGACATTACATTTACAAGTTCCTTCACTGATATCCAATCTTGGGCTAAAGACTCAGCAACAAATTCGCCACTCCAATCAGTCCGGAATCGATAGATTGTGACTCTATCGACTTCTAATAGTCGTCGGACTTCTGCTGTGCTGGTAGCAAAGATAGTGTCAATATCAAGAGATTGGCGAATTTTCTCCACCGTTGCAGCTAAGGCTTTCTCTCTTTCAGCAGCTTTAGCCAACTTTTGGGCTTGTACTTGTACCTGTTTTAAGGATTCAGCTTGCTGTAAAGCTACCCCCAATTGCACGCCGACTTGCGCCAGTAAGTTAATTTCCTCGTCTTGCCAATAACGGGGTTGGGAGTTTTGATAAGCTACCAACAATCCCCAAAGCTTCTCTCCTTGAGAAATAGGAACAAAAACTTCATTACGTGCATACTTACCTGCTTGGGTTCCTTGCAGTAGAACGCCTTCCGTCACAGGCTGGGGCTTAACCATTGGTGTCCAGCCATCAACAATGGAATCAGCAACAAATTCGCCACTCCAATCAGGATAAAAACGATAAATTGCCACTCGTTCTACTTCCAATAACCTTCGTACTTCTTGGGTAGTGGTTTTAAAAATAGCTTCTATTTCAAGTGACTGGCGAATTTTTTCTACTGTGTTTGCTAAAGCTCTTTGTCTTTCAGCAGCTTTACTGATTTGTGCTGCTTGGAGTTGCATTTGTTGTAAAAATTCGGCTTGCTGTAAAGCTACACCTAATTGGGTACTAACTTGGGTGAGCAAGTAAACTTCATCTTCTTGCCAATGGCGAGTTACCGAGTTTTGGTATACTGCTAGCAAGCCCCAGAGCTTTTGACCGTGGTAAATAGCAATAATCGCATAAGCTCTTGCTTGATAAGTTTGTAAAATTTTAATGTAGCAGTTGCTAAAGCCTGCATTGTAAATATCATTACAAAGACGGTATACTTCACTTCTAGTAAATCGACCGCCTGCTGTTTCTTGTAAGTAAGTATCAGCAACTGGGGGTTTAGCTAAATCTTTAGCACTACATTCGCTGACATTTGCGCTCAATTCTGGCCGATGCAATTGCTCATCTATCAGCGAGATCCAACCTTCTGCCACTGATTCAAAGACAAATTTACCACTCCAATCTGGATTAAAGCGATAAATAGCGACGCGATCGGCATTTAGCAACTGTCTGAGTTCTGCGGTACTGGTGCGGAAAATGCTTTCCAAGTCCAGGGACTGGCGAATTTTTTCAATAGTTATGGCTATAGTTCTCTGCCATTCTGCTGCTTTTTCTTTAGCTTTGGCTTGTGCTAGTTCTGCCGATTGTAGTTTGACTTGCTCTAGATAATCTGCTTGTTGCAAAGCTACTCCCAGATGTTCGGCAATCAGTTGCACAAACTCAATTTCAGATGCTTCCCATTGTCGAGAACTATGACACTGATGAATACACAACAATCCCCATAAATCTTTTCCTTTCAACAAAGGAGCAACAATATTGGCGCGTACCTGAAATTTCTCCAAAATCTCGATATAGCAATGACTGGCGTCTACTTGATAAATATCATCTGTTGCTTTAATTCGACCTTGCTGATACAGCGCTGCAAAATCTTCAGCAAAGCAGTGATCCCGGACTTTGGCTGCTAGTGCTGAACTAAATTCACTTCCGACATCTTCGTAGATAAATTCTCCTTCCCATGCCAAATCAGGATAAAAACGAAATACACCGACTCGATCGCTTTTTAGAAGCTGGCGCACTTCAGTAACAGTAATTTTAAAAATGGCGTTTATATCTAAAGATTCACGAATTCGGGCAATAACTCCAGACAAAGCTTGTTGTTGCTCATTCTGGCGCAAGGAAAATCCCACATCACAATGAGATTGTTGCTGTTGTGAATTTGGTTGTATGGGTTGAATAATAGAGGAGTTTTCCATTCCCTGGGGAATTTTAAATATTCAAAGTTCTCAATATCATAGTTCCCTCAACCATCGCAAACGTAACAATTAAGTAAAACAGTGTAAATAAACTAAAGTATGTAACAAAAAGTAAAATTGACTCAAACTGCCTTTGCTTATGCCTTCTGTTCTCTGACTTCTGTCTTGTTTGAACGATAAATATTCCTGCTTACCTAGCTTCAAAATAGGGAGTAGGGCAAAAAACTATTTTCATGTTTAGTGCTGAGATTTTCTCGTGATTAGCTAGCTAGAAAATACTACTTCGACCAATATCAATGTAGATGCCCCAATGCCAATTTTCATCTGTATTAATGTACACAATTGATGATGTCTACTTATTTGAGTAAAAGAAACTGAAAATTTGGGAAAAAAGAGAAAAATTATGAGATTTATTCTCAGCTTCTAGCAATTTTTATTACTCAGTAAGCGAGTAACTAAAAAAATCATCGCGGGAGATTCACGAAACGCAGCGAAAAAACTCCGAAAAAGAAGCAACTAGTCAACAGTAGCAATGGAATATTTTTTTACTTGTAAGTCCCTAAATAAAATAATAGACTTCTAAGAGAAGTGGGGAAAAGGGTAAGGGGTAAAGGGTAAAGGGCAAATAAAAACCCTTTTACCTTTAACCTTTTCCCTTTCCCCCTATGAGCAAAAGTAACTTTTGCGAGAGGTATAACGTAGGGATGCGGCATTGTCATGTCCCTACAAAAAAGATTTTTTAACTACCAGGGGATCATCGCCGCTTAGGAGTAGTGCTGCGAGTGATACGTTTTTCTTCTTCTCGACGACGGCGATCGCGCCAATCTGTTACGGTCAAATAACCAATACCACCTGTTACTGCTACCAGCAGCACTACGGCAATTAAAGCCAAAATACTCAGGAATGGAGTTTCTACCATACCTCTACAGTCCGTTACGTCCCCAGACTACCATTGCAATTGACCAAGTGAACACGACTAGCAGTGATACCCAGCCCAGTGTCAAAATTTCCATAGTCCCGCTTTTCAAATCATTACAAAAGGTTTCTAATGTTTATCATACAGGGATTGGGCGGGCTGAGATTTTTTTATCGATGATGTTGTCAGTTTTGTGGGCGATGGCTTTCTTTCATAGCATCTCCAATGAAATACTGAGTAATTTTAAGTAATGATGAAAACAACTGTAAAAAACTAGCGATCGCGCTGTTATATTCTTTGTCTTGGGAATATTAGGGTTACGTCCATATATTTGAAGTTTTGCAAACCCTAGTATCAATGCTGACTTTTCTTAGCTACGCTTTCAACTCCGACGGTTTTATTCCCCACGGACATTGCTATCTGTGGAAAACGGGATTAGTTTGGCTGCATATTATTTCTGATGCTACTATTGCTTTTGCTTATTATTCAATTCCCTTTTTATTAATTTATTTTATTTTAAAACGCCAAGACGTGCCTTTTAATGGAGTCTTTGTATTATTCGGTGCTTTTATCATTGCCTGCGGTACCGGACATTTAATGGATATTTGGACGCTTTGGCATCCAGATTATTGGATTTCAGGCTCTCTAAAAGCTGTAACTGCGATTATTTCTATATACACGGCGTTTGCCTTAATTTCTCTGATGCCTCAAGCCCTGATGTTACCGAGTCCAGCCCAGTTAGAAGCTATCAATCGAGCGCTTTCCACTGAAATTGTGGAGCGTAAACGCATTGAGCAAGAACTACGCAAAGCTGAAGAAGTCGCTCAAAATTCCAGTCAGGCAAAAAGTGAATTTCTGGCGAATATGAGTCATGAACTACGTACACCCTTAAATGGCATCTTGGGTTATACACAAATCCTCCAACGCACAGAATCTTTGACTGAAAAAGGACGCAAAGGATTAGGTGTTATTTATCAATGTGGTTCTCATCTTTTAACGCTGATTAATGATGTCCTCGATCTTTCCAAAATCGAAGCTCGCAAACTCGAATTGTATTCTGTTGATTTTTATTTGCCTGCCTTTATTGATAGCGTCACTGAAATTTGCCGCATCCGTGCAGAACAAAAGGTTATTGCCTTTGAAGTGCAACTCGATCCCGATTTGCCAACGGGTATTCATGGTGATGAAAAACGCTTACGCCAAGTATTAATTAATTTACTTAGTAATGCAATTAAATTTACTGAACAAGGCAGCGTCACTTTTAAAGTTCAGGTCACTGGTAGAGAATCGGATAATGGCAAAACTAACTACAAAATTTCCTTTCAAGTAATAGATACTGGCACTGGTATAAAACCGGAACAAGCCGAGAAAATCTTCCAGCCCTTTGAGCAAGTGGGAAATCAAAAACGACAATCTGAAGGCACGGGTTTGGGATTAGCAATTAGCCAAAAAATTGTTTTATTAATGGGCGGTCAAATTCAGGTGCAAAGTACCTTAGGCAAAGGTAGCACTTTCTGGTTTGAAGCAAAATTCCCAGAATCTAAAGACTGGGCCAAAGTTTCCAGAATGATTGACCAAGGAACAATTATTGGTTATCTAGGACAAAGACGCACGATTTTGATTGCAGATGATAAATGGGAAAATCGCTCGGTAATTTTAAATTTACTAGAGCCAGTTGGGTTTACGGTTATTGAAGCTAGTCAAGGTGAGGAAGCATGGGAAAAGGTTCTAGCCCACAAACCAGACTTGATTATCACTGACTTAGTGATGCCGATATTAGATGGATTTGACTTCATTAATCGTTTGCGTCAGTGGGAGCAATTTCAAAAAATTCCGATTATTGCTTCTTCTGCTAGTGTGTTTGCCATCGACCAGCACAAGAGTATTGACGTTGGTGCAGATGCATTTCTACCAAAGCCTGTGGAAGCTGAAGTTTTATTAGAAATGCTGCGAAAAATTTTTCAATTACAATGGATTTTTGACGAGAAAGTCAACGCAAGTAAAAACAATAATTCCACTGATTTTGAAGAATCTAGTGATACGATTATTCCCAACAAAGAGATTTTATTAGAAATTTTTGAATTGGTTCAAGATGGTGATATTCAAAATATTTTAGAGTTGTCAAATCAACTATCATTATCTGATGATAGACTTAAAGTTTTTACTCAACATATTATCCAGCTTGCTAGTAATTTCCAACTCAAACGCTTGGCAAATTTTATCGAGCAATATATAAATTAATTGTATTTAAATTGTGATTTAAAATCTGCCATGAACAAAAAATCAAATACTGGATTTATTTTAATTGTGGATGATAATCCGACAAATTTATCTGTTTTATGTGAAGCCCTCAATAGTGAGGGATTTCGTTTCCGTGTTGCAGTGGATGGAGAAAGTGCGATCGCTCAAGTTGAACGCAATCAACCAGAGTTAATTTTACTGGATGTACAAATGCCTGGGATTGACGGATTTGAAACTTGTCGCCGCTTGAAAACCAATCCTGTTACTCAAAACATTCCGATTATTTTCACCACAGCCTTAGCAGATACCGACAGCAAAACTAAGGGATTTTCCCTTGGTGCGGTAGACTATATCCCGAAACCCTTTGCACAAGAGGAAGTTATTGCTAGAGTGCGCGTGCATTTACAACTCAAACAATTGACTGAATCTTTGGAACAACAAGTTAGCGATCGCACCAAGGCTTTACAACAAGCACAAGTACAACTAGTGCAACAAGAAAAATTATCAACACTGGGAGAATTAGTTGCTGGTATCGGTCATGAAATCAATAACCCCGTTAACTTTATTTCCAGCAATATTCCACCTTTGCAAGAATACATTGAAGCAATCACCCAGTTACTCTTACTGTATCAACAAGAGTATCCAAAGCCAACAACTAAGATTACTAGTGTTATTGAAAACTTAGATTTAGATTTTATTCTCGAAGATATCAAAAAAATCTTGAATTCGTTGGAAATCGGAAGCGAACGAATTCGTAACCTTTCTAATTCACTCCGCAACTTCTCTCGTTCGGATAGCGATGCCAAAATATCTGCTGATTTGCACCAAGGACTAGATAGCACACTCATGATTTTGCAACATCGTCTCAAGGCTAATAGCCAACGCCAGCAGATTGCAGTTATTAAAAATTATGGAGTATTACCACAAGTAAACTGTTATTTAGGGCAGATGAATCAAGTATTTATGAATATTCTGGCAAACGCGATTGATGCTTTAGATGAAGCTATAATTCAAGGCAAAATCAGGGATGTAACTCCTCAGATTAAAATTGCAACCAGCATAGAATCTGAACAATTCGCCGTAATTCGGATTGCTGACAATGGTATTGGTATTCCTGAACGGTTGAAAAAACGCTTATTTGAACCGTTATTTACTACAAAAAGTGTTGGTAAAGGTACTGGACTTGGTTTATCCATTGCCCATGAAATAGTTGTCCAAAAACACAAAGGTGTATTGAATGTCAACTCTCAATCAGGTATGGGAACTGAATTTATTATCAAAATTCCCATATAGGAATCTGACTCAGGAAACAGGGAAAAGCGAGTAGAAGTTTACTGATTTTTTCTTCAAACCAAATATGAGTCTTATGTATAGTGATTCCCAGTTAAGTGAGGTACAGATAATATTTTGAAACGCATACCGCCAAAGGCGGAACCCGCAGAGTAGAGACGCAGAGATTTGATTTGTACCTCAGCAGACTAAGAAATGCTATGAGAGCGGCATTTAATTAGAAAATGGCGATTAGACACAATCCCTAATTTCTATGAACGCAATTTCAAATCCTCAATTAATGGCAGAACGCCTAGAATCTCTCAAAGCTGCGGTAATTGGAGGTTTTTTCTTATTTTCTGGCTTGGCGATCGCTAGTTTTTTAAATACTTTAGTACTGGCAAAGTATTTTCAGATACTCACAAGTCTGCAAAGTCATGTTAATTGGCATTTGTGGCTGAGTGCCGGTGTTGCAACTTTTACTGGTTTCCTGTTTGGGGTCACTTATCGCTATATCATCCGTTCAGATAACAATCCTCAACTCAAATCCGGTGGCGTACTAGCTTTTGGCTTAGTGCGTGGATTAGCTCAAATAGAACTCGGATGGAATTCTAATAGCACAATTTGGCCTTTTTTAGTATTGGCAGCAGAAAGTGTATTGTCCTTTGCAATCGCAGCGATCGCCCTTGATATCGCTATGCAACTGAACTGGGTTAAACCTTTTTCATCAATCGAAGACAGAATTCAGAATTCAGAAGACAGAATTCAGAATTCAGAAGACAGAATTCAGAATTCAGAAGACAGAATTCAGAATTCAGAAGACAGAATTCAGAATTCAGAAGACAGAATTCAGAATTCAGAAGACAGAATTCAGAATTCAGAAGACAGAATTCAGAATTCAGAACTAAAATAAGCCTCTATCCTTAAAAAATAGGATAGGACAGCCCACAGCTAACTTTGCTATTTTACACGAAATTCAGCTTCAAATAAATCAAAAAGCTATAAACAGCATTATTGTGTAATATAATTATTACAATAAAATACATGGGTATTATTCAACGTTAAATTTATTCAAAATTCTAACTTCTGAATTCTGACTCCTGACTCCTGACTCCTGACTCCTGACTTCTGAATTCTGACTCCTGAATTCTGACTCCTGACTCCTGACTCCTGAGTTCTGAATTCTGACTCCTGACTCCTGAGTTCTGAATTCTGACTCCTGAATTCCCTATTCTTCTTCAAGGTTCCCTGATTATGACAACTCAAAATTCCCACTATTATTTAATAATTGATTTAGAAGCTACATGCTGTGACAAAGGGAGTGTTCCCCGCCACGAAATGGAAATCATCGAAATTGGTGCGGTGATGCTCAATCGGGCAACTTGGGAAATTGATTCCGAGTTTCAGAAATTTATTCAGCCTGTGAGACATCCACAACTAACGCCTTTTTGTACAGAATTGACTACTATTCACCAGCAAGATGTTGATGAAGCACCAAAATTTATAGAAGCAATTTCTCGCCTCCAAGAATGGATTAATTTATATCCCAATCATATTTTTTGTTCTTGGGGGAATTATGACAAAAAGCAATTTATTCAAGATTGCTCGTTTCATAATTTTCCTTATCCTTTTAGTCCAGAACACATAAATATCAAAGAAGAATTTTCCAAATACCTTGGCGTGTCTCAAAAATTTGGTATGGCGCAAGCTCTCAATAAGTTAGGAATAGAATTGCAAGGTACACACCATCGTGGCATCGACGATGCCCGTAACATTGCATCTATCTATAAATACATGAAAACCAAAAAATCAAGCTGAGGAATTGGGGCATTGGGCATTGGGCATTGGGCAAGCA